>JAGRHM010000456.1 GCA_020445005.1 Candidatus Competibacteraceae bacterium
AGCCTACGATGTGCAAACGGTGTTCGATATAGGGACCAATTTCATCCTGACTGAGCGGATTCAAATGACAGGAGGCAATCACGCGCTGGCGAAGCTGCTCCATGCCAGGATCTTGCAGCGTAAAGCGAAATTCTTCTTGTCCCAGCAAAAAGCTTTGCAATAACGGGCGTTCGGCCACCTGAAAATTTGAGAGCATCCGCAGCTCCTCCAGGGAACGCATCGGCAAATTCTGCGCTTCATCGACCACTAACAACGTCCGCCGGCCCTGTTCGGCATGGCCACGCAGGAAATCCTCAAAGCGTCGGAGCAGAATCGCCTTGCTAGCGTCTTCGTAGGGCAAGCCAAAGGAAGCCACTACCGTGCGCAACAAATCGTCCGCCTCCAACTGGGTAGTCACCAGTTGCGCGGCAACCACCTGTCGGGAATCAAGCTCGCTGAACAGGCTTTTTACCAGCGTGGTTTTGCCAGTGCCGATTCCGCCAGTGACGACGATAAAGCCTTCACCTTGACTCAAACCGTAGCGCAAATAGGCCAGCGCCCGGCTATGCCCACTACTGCCGAAGAAAAATCTCGGGTCTGGACTCAACTGGAAGGGTTTGGCGCTGAAGCCATAGTAATCAATATACATAAAATTTTAAGTTTTTAAATTTTAAGGGCTTATGGTCTAATTCGGGAAGTGGGTCAAAACTTCATGCTAAATCGGACATTCAAGCGATTTTCCTGAAATCCCTGATCAGCAGGTTCGGCGTCATTCCGGTAATAGCGGTAACTAATCAATCCACCCGTGTCTGGGCTAAACACGCGCGCCAGACCAAACACCGAAACCCAGTAGTCATTTTTCTTGTCATCGGCTAACTCATCCCACTCCCAACCCGTTCCAAGAAACGATGCGGTCCGCGGTGCAAAGCGCCAAGTCCATAGTCCACCCAAGCCATAGGCGGTTTCCGAGACGGCGTCGTTCTCGCCCTGGCGATCTTCGCTAAACGCGACAATGTCCAGCCACTGCGCCCGCGCTGATAGGTATAGTCGGTCTCGAAACGCTTGCGTAAAAACTGTTGATCGGTCAATCCAAAAGGGCTGTCAACGACAATAATCTGACCCTGATCATCCAGCGTGACCGGATTACTCAACAACTGCTGAGTGCTGGTCACTTCCTCGTTATAGCGGGCTGACCAGCGACTATAGCGGCCCTGATAATCCAGCGATCCCTCCCAGCGCACGCCAGGACTGACGCCCACCGTCTGGTTGCGTCGGCTAATTTCGAAGTTCAGTCGCGGCGAAGGCGTCCAGCGGGCAGCGATTTCGTTGACATCCGGTCCGTATAAGCCAGACAACGAGAAGAACCGGTTGGGGTCCCAGATTGCGCCCACGCCCCAATAGGAACCGTTGCGATTATCGTTCTGGAAAGTTGCAACATCATTATTCTCATAGCCGGCCTCGGCCAGCAGCGCCCAGCGTCGACTCAATCGATAGTCAGCCCGGCCCTTGACGCTCTCTTCAGTGCTGTCGCCGCTGTCCTGCTGCGGGTCGTCACCGCTACTTCCTTGCAGAACCTGTTGCTGATGGGAATAATCCAGGCTCCAGTTCAGGGCGCTGAGCCGCCGGCCGCTCTTGAGATTCAGCTCAACGCGCTGAATATCGCCATCGGAAGCGTTCGGCGCACTCTCGCTGTCGCGATCCTCATTAAATCCGGTCAGGCTATAACGATAACGCAACAAAGCTTCAGCCCAGCCACCGAAATTCTGTCGCCAGTAGGGGCTGATGCTGAAACTGCTCGCGGTCGTCTGATCGCCGGTTAAGGCAATATCGCTGAACAGACCCACCGGACTAAACAGATCAGCGCTGCCTGGCAAATCCAGATTCAGGTTATTGAACAAGCCGGTAGCGAAGGATGATCCCGAACCGCCGACCGAACCGCCGACCAGACCGAGATTACCGGCGTCTACCCGACCGCCGGAATTGTTAGGAACTTGCGAAATCGAACCCTGCACATCCAGAAACAGGTGATCCTGATAAAGTTCGGCAGTCCCAGAACCCAGTAACTTATTATTCAGTCTCGTTTCGCCTTGCTGGGTATAGAGCAAACCTTGGGCGGTGTATTCAAAACGAAGGTCCAGCCGCCCCCCCTGTTTGCGCACGGAAACGCCAGGATCGACCTGCAAAACCAGATCACTTTCCGCCTGGCCCGAAGGAGCCAGCCGGATATTATCGGAATAGGTCGCTCCAACACTGATCCTGGGGGTAATTTGCCATTCATTGGCGGGCCGACCATCCCCTTCGTCCTGGGCCTTGACGGATAATGCCGCGCATGCGCATAACAACAGCGCCAAGGGTGAAAAACACCGGCAACGCCATGACCATTCCCGGTTCAACGCCGTCATGCGCTACTCTTCGGTGCCTTCGCGCTGATCGGCGCCATAGCCGTAACCATAGCCATAGCCATAGCCATAGCCATAGCCATAGCCATAATAATCCGCGCCCAGCACTCGTTGCGCTTTGTTGAGGACGAATCCGACAATCTGGTTGGAATCGAGCAGCGCTAAGGCTTCCTGAACCTGGGATTGATGGGTGCGCGACGCCTCCACCACCATGACAATCTGGCCAGCCAGCGTCGCCAGTACGCTCGCCTCCGTCGTCACCAGCAATGGCGGTGAGTCGATCACGATAATCCGGTCAGAGTAGCGGTTGCTCATCTCCACCGCCAGCTTGCGCATGTTCTCGCTGGCCAGCAGCTCTGTGGACAAGTGGTGAGCACTACCGGCGGGCAACACGGTCAGTGAGGGCACATTGGTATCGACCAGCACATCCGCTAGCTCTATCTGCTCGTCAATCAACAGATCCACCAATCCCCGGCCGGCTTCGAACCCCAGGGTTTTGGCTAACGAAGGTTTAATAACGTCCGCATCAACGAGCAACACGGTACGATCACGTTCAGCGGCAATACTCAGGGCTAGGTTGCAGGCCGTGAAGGTTTTGCCCTCGCCCGGACGGGAGCTGGTCACCATGATAAGGTTGGCGTGTTCAGCAAGGGTAGCACCCTTGCCGGCCGCATTCATTAGCAGCGGTCGTTTGATATGCCGGTATTCTTCCTTGATCTGGCTGCGCCGGGCATCCGGCACCAACATCCCCATGGCGCGCAGTCGATCAAAATCCAGCACAGTCGAATGCTGGGTTCGTTTCGGAGGATTAACCCGTGAAGGTTCGGGTTTCGCGATTACGGCGGCCCGTTCGATCATGCTGTCCAACGATCGTGGGGCTGGAGCGTCGCCAGCCGGAACCGACGCCAATTCCTCCCTGGGCAGCGGCGACCGGCCAAGCATCGCCCTTTCAATGATGTTCATTCTATGTCCCCGGATCAACTATACAGGCAGTTTGAAGCCCATGGTTTCAACAACCAGCAATCCGCCATAGAGCACCAGCAGACCACTGCCCAGGGCCAGATAACCGAGCAACATCCAGCGTTGCCGACGAGCGGCGGACGGGGAAAGCACCGCGCTGACACTGCCGAAGACCGGAATTTGTGTAGCGTGTAACAAGCTGCGTCGGCTGTCGAAGGTTGGCAAAAGCTGCGCCAGCAGAAATGCGATTCCACCGCCCACTCCCAACCCACCGACCAATACTCCGGAAATTAACACCGGCCGGTTAGGCCCGGTCGGATCGAGCGGCACACGGGGCGGGTCAATGATGCGGAAGCGAATATCCTGGTTGGTTTGTTCCGCTTCCTGGGACAGCCGGGCGGATTCCCGTCGGGCGACCAGCTCATCATATTTCTTGCGATTGATATCGTAATCCCGATTCAAGGCAGCCAGCGCTGCCTCAACTTGCGGGATCGTGTTAACCTGATCTTGCAACTCCTTATAGCGCTTTTCGTACTCCGCCAGACGCGCCTGCAGAGAGGCGACATTCGCTTCTTCCTGAGCCAACGCGACCTTGAGTTGCTGATAAACCGGATTGGCGTCGACCCCCACCGGACCAAAGCCCAGGCCAGCGCCACTGCTGGCGGCGCTGGCGGCGGCGCTAGCGGCCATGCTAGCCCGATATTGCTCCAGTTCCTGCTCGCGCTGCTGGCGCAGATCGGCAATGGTCTGCTTGAGAATACCGACATCGGGATGCCGTTCAGTGTATTTGAGCAGCAACTCGTCAAGCTTTTGCTCAAGACTCTGAATTCGGCCATCAATAGGTAGGGAAGGGTCGCCAGCCGGACCGGCGGGACCAGCGATCCCTGGCTGAGGACCAATGCCAAAGGTCGGCTCCTCGCCGCCAATCTGCATCAATAACGAATTACGTCGACTCTCCGCCTGATTCAATTCCAATTTCACATTGTCCAAATCAGTGCCGGCCTGCTGCAGGCGCGTGTAATACGTCTCTCCTTCAGAGGGCATCATCCCGACGTTTTTGATTCTGAACTCTTTCAGGCGGTTTTCCGCCTCGGTCAACCGGCCTTCGTATTCGGCAATTTGCTTCTCCAGGAAACGCTGGGCCGTGTCAGTATCCTGGCGGGTTTCGCCCAGCAGATTTTCCACAAACACGGTGACGACCGCTTGCACCACTTTCTTAGCTACTTGCGGATCGCGATCCGTAAAGGTAATGGTGTACAGATTTTCCCGTCCCGCACTGGCCAGTCCAATACGCTTCTGCAAGCCGTTGAGCAGATCATCCAACGCTTCGTTATCCTGGGCGCGGATGTCCAGGTCGGCATTACGGGCAATCTTCTCAAGGTTGGGGCGACTGAGCAGGGTGCGCGTCATTAATCCAATTTGAGCATCCGGATTGACAGTCACCGCTAGTCCCTGCAAGAGCGGGCGCAAGACCGACTGTGTGTCTACAAAAACCCGGGCCGAAGCCTGGTATTGATCCGGCATACGGTAAACGACCACCCAGCCGATGAGACAAATGATCCATGCACAGACCAGCGCATACCAGCGGTTGCGCCAGATGCCGCGCAAATAATCCAGTAATTGCCCAATGATTTCTTGCATGGCCGCACCTTCAGCTTTTGCAGAATTCGCCTCGTTTAGAACCAGGATTCAGGGATGATCAAAATATCGCCCGGCAGCATGTCGACATTGGCGTTAATATCGCCATCATTCAGCAAATCATCGACCCGCGCCACATATTCCTTTTGCTCGCCGTCAACAATGCGCACGACCTTCGCGTTATTGCCATCGGCAAACTCGGTGAGTCCACCGACTGCGATCATGACGTCTAGCAAAGTCATTTTGCGTTTGTAGGCAATCGCTTGTGGCTTCGCAGCCTGACCCACCACGCGAATCTGCTCGCTGTACGGTCCGATGCCGCCCGCGACGATCACCGTCACAATGGGCTGGCGGATATAGGTTTCCAGGGCTTTTTCCAGATCACGGGCCAGTTGCGTGGGCGTTTTGCCGCTGGCCTGTAGATCCTCGACCAGCGGCGTGGAGATCTTGCCATCCGGTCGGACGGTGACTGACTGGGACACTTCAGGGTTGCGCCAGACAAAAATCTGAACCTCGTCACCAGGGCCAATCAAATAGTTATACTGATCGGGCGAGGTGGTTTGGGAGCCATAGCTGGTTGAAGCAGGCAACTGTTCGCTGCCCTGAAAAGAAGCGCATGCTCCCAGAAAACCTGCTGCAATCAACATGAGTCCAGTTGATGTCCTGTGCCTTGATTTCATCGCGCGCCGCGTCCTCTACAGCCTTGTACTCGTCAATATTCAATTGAATGACCGGGTCTTAATGCCACTGTGCGATTCCAGTCGACTGTCGATAAACCATAATTGTTTATGATTATATAGAGTCCTTATGCACAATTCATCGTCTTTTATCAAAATCCGGCGGTTGGCGCGAGGCTATTCCGAGGGTGAGCAACGCCGGGTCATTTTCGCTAATCTCAATCTGGACATTGAGCGCGGCGCGTTTATCGCCCTGTTAGGTCAGTCGGGTTCCGGCAAATCGACCTTGCTCAATTTGCTGGGCGGCATTGATCTGCCGGATGCCGGGCGCATTGAAGTTAACGGTCAGGTTTTGACGGATCTGCATGAGCGCGGTCGCACTCGCTTTCGTCGTCGCCACATTGGCTTTGTTTTCCAGTTCTTTAACCTGATTCCCACCCTGACCGCCGAGGAAAACCTCTTGTTGCCGCTGGAACTGAACCGATTGGCGACCGGTGAACAACGGGACCGGGCGCTGGAATTGCTGGATAACATTGGGCTGGGCGATCGCCGAAGCAGCTTTCCCGAACAACTGTCCGGCGGCGAACAACAACGATTAGCGATCGTCCGGGCGTTAGTGCATGATCCCTTGCTACTCTTGGCCGACGAACCCACGGGTAATCTCGACGCCGAAACCGGCGAGCGGATTCTGGAATTGTTGTTGAAACTGCATCGCCAAGCTGGAACGACGATCATCATGGTGACTCATAGCCGAGAGGTCGCTACCCGGGCAGATCGGATACTGGTACTGGAAGCCGGACACATTCGAGAGAGGAGTCGATGACTCCACTTTTCTGGAAGGCGTTGCTGCGGCATCCGCTGCGCCATCCCTGGCAATTGAGCTTGGCCATTCTGGGCATTGCCCTGGGCGTCGCGGTCGTGGTGGCGGTGGATTTGGCCAATGCCAGCGCCCGCCGGAGTTTCGACCTGGCGATGGAGCGAATCAGCGGCGCTGCAACCCACCGTATCGTCGGCGGTTCCGAGGGTGTGCCGGAAACGCTGTATGTGCAACTGCGGGTCGAGCAGGGTCTCCGTCCTGCCGCGCCAGTAATCACCGGCTATTTACCCAATGCGGACCGACCGGGTCAACTTTTGCAGATTCTTGGCGTCGATCCCTTCGCCGAAGGGTCGTTTCGAGAGGCCGCCGCTGATTTGACCAACGGCAACTTTGATTTGGGCGCTTTGCTGTTGAATGCGGATGCTGCGCTGTTACCGGAGTCACTAGGCGCGCAAGTGACCTTGAAGCGCGGCGAACAACGATTCCCATTGCAAAGTGTTGGAACGTTGCGCGGACCCGAATTGGACGGGTTGGTCATTGTCGACCTGGCGACGGCGCAACATCTGCTCGGTCTGCCAGGACGTTTGAGTCACATCGATCTTATCCTGCCCGACAGTTCCGTTAGCGAGGGGCGGGCCGCGATATTGCGCTCCGAATTGCCTCCCGACCTGCAGCTGGAGCAACCGGATGAACGCAACCAGGCGATGGCGAATTTAAGCGCCTCCTTTTCCCTGAATCTGACGGCGATGAGCCTGCTAGCGCTGGTCGTTGGCATGTTCCTGATCTATAACGCCATCAGTTTCTCAGTAGTGCAGCGCCGCGCCCTGCTGGGGATGTTACGGGCGCTGGGCGTCAGCCGCCGGGAACTGTTGATAGGCATATTAGGCGAGGCGTTGTTACTGGGTCTGGCGGGTACATTACTGGGGGAATTGCTGGGGCTTTGGTTGGGTTCCGGACTAGTGAATCTGGTCACCCGCACTATCAATGACCTTTATTACGTCCTCAGCATCCGCGCGTTCTTCGTCGATCCGGGTTCGTTAGCCAAGGGCGCGACCCTAGGCGTGTTGGCCACATTGGCCGCGGCCTGGCTGCCGGCGTGCGAGGCGGCGGATGCTCCACCCGGTGCTGTTTTAAGTCGCGCTTATTTGGAAAGCCGTTGGCGCGCATCTTTACCGCGTTTCTTGCTGGTCGGACTGGCATTATTGGGCGCAGGAGGTCTAGTGTTGCTCTTTTCCCACTCGCTGGTCACTGGTTTCATCGGACTGTTCCTGCTAATTCTCGGTTGCGCGTTGCTGACGCCGCCGTTGGTGGTGAGTCTGGTGCGATTGAGTCAGCCATTGACTACCCGGTTGGGATTGCTGGCGCGCATGGCCAACCGGGATGTTGTCCGCCATCTCAGCCGCACCGGCATTGCAGTTGCCGCGCTGATGGTGGCGTTCTCCGCTACCGTGGGCGTGGGCGTGATGGTGGACAGTTTCCGGGAGGGGGTGGCGATCTGGATCAATGACTTGCTGAATGCCGATCTGTACATTGCTCCGCCCGGCATCGAGGATAGCAGAGGCCGTTCAGAAGCCGTGACCGCTGAGGCGCTGGCGGTATTACGGAGTGAACCAGGCGTGGTGGCGGTTTCCACCTATCGGGGAAACCGGGTTGATCTGGATGGCCGCCCGGTCATTCTGATCGCCGCTGATCTCGCGTCGGCCTCTCAGGCAGGTTATCGACTTGTCAACGGTGATGCCGATTCAGCATGGCGCGCGTTCCAAACCGGTGAAGCAGTGCTGATCTCGGAACCACTGGCTTATCGACGCCAAATCACGGTCGGCGATGCGCTGGAATTGCCGACTGATCAGGGTCCGCATACTTTTCCTATCGCCGGGGTGTTTCTGGACTATGGTTCGGAACACGGGCGGATTCTGCTACATCGGTCCGGCTATGCGCGCTATTGGTGTGATCCAACCATCGGTTCAGTGGCCGTGTTCGCCGCGCCAGGTGAGAATCTGGCGGTATTGCGCGAGCGGTTGCAGAATCGACTGAGCGCAACCCAGCCTTTAATTTTTCGTTCCAATCGCGACATTCAACGTCGCACTCTGGACATCTTCGATCGGACGTTCACCATTACTAACGTACTACGATTACTAGCGATTCTGGTAGCGATGGTAGGAGTATTGAGCGCCTTAATGGCCTTGCAACTGGAGCGGGTGCGGGAATTTGCAGTGTTGCGAACGACTGGGATGACGGCAGGCGAAATCGGTGGGTTGGTGTCGTTGCAAACCGGCTTCATGGGCGCGGCTGCCGGACTGTTAGCCATCCCGACGGGACTACTGCTGGCGGCAGTGCTAATTTTCGTCATCAACCGCCGGGCGTTTGGCTGGAGTTTGCCATTCGAGGCCAATCCGCTGTTGTTACTGGAAACGCTGGCGTTAGCCATTTGCGCGGCGCTGCTTGCTGGACTTTACCCGATCTGGCGCATGACTCGCGCCCGGCCTGCCGAGGCGTTGCGGACGGAGTGAATATTCGCCATGAATAAACGCTATGGGTGGTATGGCCTATTGCTGGTTGGACTTGGCGTGACGCTGACGGTTTACCTCACGCGCCCCCACCTCAAAACGGTTGAGGGCGTCACCGTCGGCACAGCACTGGGCGGCGACGATAACGCCGGCTATCAGCGCGCTTACCAGCCCCGTCCCTTTCGTTTCCCGGATGATCATGGACCGCATCCGGAATTTCGCAACGAGTGGTGGTATGTAACGGGCAATCTGGCGGATACAACCGGTCGGTCCTTCGGCTATCAATTAACTCTGTTTCGTATCGCCTTAAGTCCTGATCCGCCAGCAATGGATTCGGCCTGGCGCACGAATCAGGTTTACATGGGCCACTTCGCGCTGACGGATGTCGTCAACGAAAAGCATTATGGTTTCGAACGATTCAGCCGGGGCGCGGTCGGTCTGGCTGGGGCGCAGGCGAGGCCGTTTCGGGTCTGGCTGGAAGATTGGGCATTGGCCGGGACTGCAGTGGATGCTTTCCCCATGCGGCTGCGGGCGCAGGATGGCGGCATTACGCTCAATCTGACGCTTGAAGCCGGCAAGCCCGTCGTCTTGCAAGGCGACCGAGGGTTGAGTCAGAAAAGCGCCGAACCCGGTAATGCGTCGTATTACTATTCCCATACCCGATTGCCGACGACCGGCGCGATTGCCCTAAATGGGCAAGTCTTCCAGGTGCAAGGCTCCAGTTGGCTGGATCGGGAGTGGAGCACCAGCGATCTGGGACCGGAGCAAAGCGGCTGGGACTGGTTCGCGCTGCAACTCGACGATGGACGTGACCTCATGTTCTACCGCTTGCGTCTAAAAAACGGCGGCATGGATACGTTCAGCAAGGGCGTGCTGGTTGACCAGAAAGGTCAGGCGCGTCTCCTGCGGTGGGGTGCAGTGGATGTGCAACCTTTGGGTGAATGGATCAGTCCGCAGACTGGGGACCGGTATCCGGCGGGTTGGCGGTTGCGGTTGCCTGACGAAAAGCTGGATTTGACGGTGACGCCGAAAGTAGCGGATCAGGAAATGCGGCTGACCGTGCGTTATTGGGAAGGAGCGGTGGCGGTGACCGGTCGCACCGGGGGGCGTCCCATTCAGGGACAAGGTTATCTGGAGATGACGCGGTATGAACTTTTCCTGTCAAAGAAATAGCGCATTAACCGATAAGGTTCGATGCATCAATCATTACACCAAGCACTGACTCTATTCACTGTCCGTCGGAACCATACATTTCTATGACGCCATTCTCGCGGACAATCCATGCCTCAATGGCGCCCGCCTCCAGATAAAGTTGTGTTTTCTCCATGAGTTCATCATTCGTATTAGAAGGGGAGGCGACTTCGATACACAGCTCTGGCGCTTGTGGATAGGGGGTTGCATCGCCATAGGTCTCCAGAAACGCCAGCGAATACCACACGACATCCGCTACTTTCACGCCTTGAGGCGTCAATACCGAACATTCAATCGACGCCTCGCCACCCAGTTTCTGCTCCAGCAACGCGCCGATTCTGAACTGGATCCGGGAATGCCGATTCGTCGCCGGACTCATCGAAAACTCCACCTTACCCTTTGCGTTTAACTCCAGCTTAAAAGGCAAATTTCGCAAGTATGGATTGTTTACCACTTCCCGCCATTTTTCCGTCAACTCTGTTGCATCCATCCTGTGCCTCCACTAGCGGTTTATTCCCCGTTGCCGCCTGACCTCGAACAGAAAAATT
>JAGRHM010000457.1 GCA_020445005.1 Candidatus Competibacteraceae bacterium
GAAATCAATCCCCAGCCGACGCCGCTTAGCGCTTATGTGACGTTCAGCCTGAATGGCGCATCCGGCGTCATTCTGCCAATACTGGTCGCGCAGACGTGGGGAGAGACAGCGAGTCTCTGATCTCTAATTTCTAAATTCTCTAACCTGTAATCCCTGCTAATCCCTATGCATATCTTTCCATCCCCGCCTGAACGGTTGGCTTTGGCCAATGGCGACACGCTTGCCTACCATCGCCGTTCAGGCGCTGCGCCCGGCATCCTCTTTCTGGGTGGCTTCACTTCGGACATGACCGGCGTCAAGGCCACCACGCTGGAGCGTTGGTGTCAGGGCCGGGGACAGGCGTTTGTACGCTTCGACTACACCGGTCATGGCGCATCCAGTGGTCAATTTGCTGATGGCACGATTGGTCGCTGGACCCGTGAAGCCCTGGCTGTGCTGGATCAATTGACCGAGGGTCCACAAATCCTCGTGGGTTCCTCGATGGGCGCATGGATCATGTTGCTGGCGGCGCTGGAGCGGCCCGAACGCATCGCGGGGCTATTGGGCCTGGCCTGTGCCGTGGATTTCACCGAATACCTGCTGTGGGAACGACTGGATGAGTCGTTACGGGAGCGCTTGCAGCGCGAACAAGTCATCAGTTTACCCTCGCCCTATGGCGAACCTTACATTATCGCTATGAGCTTGATCGAGGAGGCGGCCCAGCATCGGCTGCTGAATCGAACCGAGCTACCGATCTCCTGCCCGGTGCGCCTGATCCACGGCATGGGCGATGTTGATGTGCCGTGGCGAACCAGTCTACAGGTCACAGAAAAGTTGACTAGTTCCGACGTGCGGTTAATCCTGATCAAAGATGGGGAGCATACCCTGTCGCGGGAGCAGGATTTAAAACTGCTCACGCGTACTCTGGGCGAGATGCTGGAATAATCCGAACGATTTAACGATGGAGCCGATCGACTGCGTTATAGCCAGAATGGCTAATCCATTGGCGATGTTCCATATACGCTTGTTGCACCCGCATGATGAGCCGAGTCCAGAATAATGAAACCATGAGCGCCATCCAGGAAATGCCGCTGTTTCCGCTGAACGCCGTGCTGTTTCCCGGCGGCGTTCTGCCCTTGCGGATTTTCGAGACGCGCTATCTGGATATGGTCAGCGCCTGTCTGCGCGCTGATGTCGGATTTGGGGTGGTCACTATCCATCAAGGGAACGAAGCCGGCGCTCAACCGGTCACCATCCATCCCGTGGGCACCCTGGCCCGCATTGTCGATTTTGATTCGCTGGACGACGGGTTACTTGGCATTACCTGCCTGGGCGTGCAACGGGTGCGGGTGGTCGGTCATCGCGTTCAACCGGATCAATTGTTGCTGGGCCAGATTCGGTGGTTGCCGGACGATCCTCAACAATTGCCTTTGCCGGCTCACGAACCCCTGGTTCGTGTCTTACGCGATTTACTGGAGAACGGGGAACTGGTTTCCCATAAGCGGTTTCTTGCTCCAAACTGGGAGGATGCCGCCTGGGTCGGCAACCGGTTGGCGGAACTGTTGCCGCTACCGTTGCAAATCCGCCAAGGCTTGCTGGAGATGACGGACCCCCAACAACGACTGGATGTTTTGCTGGCTATTTTTCGGGAACGGCGCACGGCCTGAAATTCATCGTGTTCACTGTTATATTATCCCTATTGCCTTCCCAAAAACTCGAACCCAGGCCAGGAAAATATCATGCCCGAAGAACTCAAGCTGATCCCAACGGCTGATGCCGCTCCCCCTCGAACCAGTCTGTTGCGACGACTGTTTCGCCTTAAGGATATTGGCTTTTACCTGATGATCGCGTTGGCTTGGTTCGGCGCCGCCTATACCGATGCTGACGCGCAAGGCAGTCGCTGGTACTGGCATGGTCTGATCCCGGTTTTCGGGTTGATTTGCATCATTACTCAGTGGCCCTATGTCGAGCCGACTGTGAAGGCCCGCGCCCTGCTGGTTTTACGGCAGATCCTGCATTGGGGCGGATTGCTACTTTTGATGCAACTGGTCTTTGTCGCCACTACCGATGGTTTCATGGATGCCCTTGACGACCGTCAGGCCAGTTTTCTGCTGATGCTTAATGTGACCTTGACGACCTTCCTGGCCGGCCTCTATTTCAACTGGCGGTTGTGCGTTGTCGCTCTTTTTCTGGGTATCGGGGCGGTCTTCATGGTGGTGATGCAGAATATTGCTCCGATACTGGTCTACGCTGGCATCACGGCGATTGCTGTTTACCTGCTCTGGAGCTGGTGGTACACCCGCTGGCAAACGCGCCGTACTGATCCAGCGGAAGCTTGAAGTGAGTTTTAAGATTCTTAGTGGAGAATCAACGTTTGCTTGCGGTTAATGCCAAGTCCTCGTGATCTCACGGGAAGTTTCACTTGATCCCCACATTATGTAGAGAAGGTTCTTACATGAAGAAAACAGCCTCGAAGAAAATAATTCTGACTCTAGGTCTGATCGCTAATCTGGTGGCTTGGACTCCAATCCAGGCGGCTGAGCCTACTGCTCCCCCAGTCAGCGCTAAGCCGGTCAAGGAACTCCCATTTCCTGGTGGGAAGGAATGGCCGACCGCGACCGAACGGGAAAAAATGGCCTATCTGCTGGGTGTCCTGAATATGGCGTTGGTTGAATACCAGTTGACCGGCCCTAATCCCAAAAACCCGACTATGGTTGAAAAACTGGTTAAGTCTCTGAAAGGCGTAACCCTGCGGCAGATCATGGAAACCGTGGATGCTTATTACCAGGCGAATCCGGACCAGCAGCAGCGACCGATTTTTGAAGTCATCTGGTTTGAAATGGTTGAACCTAAGCAAGCTGCTTCCGCAAAAAATTGAGGAGTGAACTTATGAAAAAAACCGGCTATCTAATCGCGGTTCCCGCGCTTGCTTTCAGCGTAGGTTGCACCAATATGACGCCTACCGAGCAGGGTACCCTGAGCGGTGCGGCCATGGGCGCGGCGGGTGGCGCGATTATCGGTGGTTTAACCGGTGGCGATGCAGGTGTGGGCGCCATCATCGGGGGCGCGGCAGGCGCTGTGGCTGGTAATATCTATGGCCGGAACGAAGAACAGCGACGGCGGCAACAGCGGCGCAATCACTATTAATATTGTAGCCCTATTCCGATGGAATCGGGGCCGCTTCGAGGTCGTTGCGCAACTCGATGGCGGCGTCCCGTAACTCGCTAAACAGCCGTTTAACACCGGCGCAGTCATAATCCCTGCGCGGCCACTTGAAGTAACCGCCGCAGTGGTGGAGAAACTCACAGGTACGGCATTCCGCGCGTGTGGCCAGAACCTGCTCAATCCAGATATCCAGCTCGACCTCGGGCTCCAATGCCTTGATCCCGGTTGCGGCCAGTCGTCCGTGCAGCGACTCTGCGCCGTCATCGGCAACGTAGCGTAGCCATTGAGGATCCTCGTCGAGAATAGCCCATAATGGAGCAGGCTCCTCGTGGTAAAAACCGAGCAATGC
>JAGRHM010000458.1 GCA_020445005.1 Candidatus Competibacteraceae bacterium
TCGAGGACATCGTGGCGTTGGTGGCGCTGTTCCGGCCCGGTCCGCTGCAATCGGGCATGGTGGATGATTTCATTGACCGCAAGCATGGCCGCGCCCGCATCGAGTACCCGCACCCGGCGCTGGAGCCGATTCTCAAGCCGACCTACGGCATCATTCTCTATCAGGAACAGGTGATGCAAATTGCCCAGGTGCTGTCTGGCTACACCCTGGGCGGCGCGGATTTGCTGCGACGGGCGATGGGCAAAAAGGACCCGGAAAAAATGGCCAAGGAGCGAGACGGATTTGTGAAAGGAGCCGCCGCTCGCCAGGCTGACCCGGAAACTGCTTCTTATATATTTGACTTGATTGAGAAATTTGCAGGTTATGGCTTCAACAAATCACACAGCGCCGCCTATGCCCTGGTCTCGTATCAAACCCTTTGGTTAAAAACGCACTATCCTGCGGCGTTCATGGCGGCGGTGCTGTCCTCGGATATGGATAAAACCGACAAGGTCGTGGTGTTCATCGAGGAATGCCGGCGTATGCGACTGCCGATCGCGCCGCCGGCGATTAATGTTTCGGAATATCGCTTCACAGTTGGCCAAGATGGGGAAATTCGTTATGGTCTGGGGGCCATCAAAGGGGTGGGCGAGGGCGCTATTGAAACGTTGGTCAGCGAGCGCCGTCAGGGCGGGCCGTACCGTGACCTGTTCGATTTATGCCAGCGGGTTGATCTGCGTAAGCTCAATCGGCGGGTGCTGGAATCGCTGATTCGGTGCGGGGCGCTGGACGCTCTCGGCGCCAACCGAGCGACGCTGGCTGCGCAAATGCCGGAAGCGTTACAACTGGCCGAACAGCATTCGCGCAACAGCGCCGCCGGTCAGAACGACATGTTCGGTCTAGCCACCGCGGACAAGACGTCGATCCGTCCCCTGCATATCGCCAAGAAGCCGGAATGGACGCAGGAGGAGCGGTTACGGGGCGAAAAGGAAACTCTAGGCCTTTATTTGAGCGGTCATCCGCTGGATTGCCTGGCGGAGGAATTAACCGCGCTCGGCGTGGCCCGTTTAAGCAACCTGACCGGGAGCAATGGTGCATTGCGCCGAGGGAATGACCGGTCGCTGCTGATCGCCGGGCTGGTGGTCAGCGTGCGCACCCGCACCGCCAACCGAGGCGGCCGCATGGCGTTTGTCACCCTGGACGACGGGTCTGGACAGATGGAAATTCGTATCTTCCCGGAGGTGTATGAGCAATACCGCTCGCTCATCGTCGAGGACGCCATTCTACTGGCGCAGGGGGCGCTGAGTTGGGACGAGTTCAATCAGGCCATGCGGCTGAATGTTGAGCGGGTGTTGGGCTGGGATGCGGCGCGGGCGGAATATGCCCGGCGGCTGTTATTACGGTTGGACGCAGCGCAGTGTGCGGCGGGCGCGCTGCGACAACTGGCCAGCCTTCTGGCCGAGCATCGCACCGGGGGCCGATGTTCGGTCTGGATCGAATACGCCGGTCCCCAGGCGCGGGTGGAGCTGGTTTTGGGGCAGAACTGGCGGGTCAAACCCAGCGATGCGCTGCTGAAACGGTTGCGGGAATTGGCCGGCGCGGAAGGCCGGGTCGCCTTGCTGTATGATCGCTCGTCAGTCATGGAACATACGGCATGATGACTGGGTAACAAGCGGCTTTGTTGATGTAGCGATGGCTCAAGCAAAAATCTTGCCTGGATTCATGATTCCGTTCGGGTCAAACGCCTTTTTGATTGCCCGTAAGTAACTGATTTCGGTCTCGTCGCGGGTGTAATGCAGATAGGGCTTTTTCAGTAAACCAACACCGTGTTCAGCGGAAATGCTGCCGCCATGCCGTTGTAGCGCCGCAAACAGTTGTTCACTGACGCTCCCGCATTTTTTCGCGAACGCGGCTGAATCCAGATCATCGGGCTTGAGAATGTTGATGTGCAGATTGCCATCGCCAATGTGGCCATACCAAAGCACCTCGAAGTCCGGGTATTCGCGGCTTAACAGGGCGTCAGCCTCGCTCAGAAAAGCCGGTACGCGCGAAATGCGCAAAGCGATGTCATTCTTGTAGGGCTGATAACCCGCGATCGATTCGCTAATGTCCTCGCGCAGTCGCCACAACTCCTGTGCCTGCGCTTCGCTCTGACTGATCACCCCATCGGTCAACCAACCTTGTTCGGCGCAGTGCTCGAACAAATTTAATGCCATGTCCGTATGCAATCCGTCAGTGTTCTCAAACTCAATGAGCGTGTAATAGTCCGTCTGCGCCTCGAAAGGCCGGTGCAGCCCTTTATTCAGCACATGACGCAGCGCCTTTTCCGAGAAGAACTCAAAGGCGCTCAATTCCAACTTGTTGCGGAAGATGTGATACAGCGACATGATGCTGTCCAAGCTCGGTACGCCCAGCACCAGCACACTCGGTTCGCGCAGGGGCCGGGTCAGTTTTAGTGTTGCTTCAACGATTATGCCCAAGGTGCCTTCGCTACCGATGAACAGATGCCGTAGATCATATCCGCTGGCGTTTTTAATCAATCCCCGATTGAGATTCAGCAAGTCACCGCGTCCCGTAACGACTTTCAGGCCGGTGACCCAGTCACGAGTCAAGCCATAACGGATCACCTTGATGCCGCCAGCGTTGGTGGCGATGTTGCCGCCAATCTGGCTGGAGCCGCGCGAGGCGAAATCGACTGGATAGTACAACCCATGCTCGCGGGCGAAATTTTGTAGAACCTCGGTAATCACTCCGGCTTCACAGGTCACGCTACGGTCAGTCGGATCGAAGTCGAGAATCTGGTTCATACGTTCCATCGAAACCACGATTTCTCCCTGGCAAGCAACCGCCCCGGCGCTGAGGCCCGTCCGTCCGCCGGATGGAACCAGGGCCAGCCGATGCGTATTGGCGTAACGGATCAGGGCTTGCGCCTCTTCAACCGTTCCCGGTAGAACTACAGCCAGTGGGTTGGGCCGGTGCAAGCGCGTCCAGTCCCGACCATAGTTCAGGCAACTGTCGGGATCGCTGCGCACATAAGCAGGTTCGATGAAGGTTTGCATGCCGTCCAGCAGAGCGACGGCATTCGGGGCATGAAAGGTCATCGGCGGTTGGTGCTCCGAGGTAAAAGTACGGAATTGACCAATCCCAGCTAAAATGGCTCTGTTTGAATCCGTTAAAACTTAACCCTTCAGCTTCTCCATCAACAATTCGTTCACCTGTTGCGGATTGGCCTTGCCCTTGGACA
>JAGRHM010000459.1 GCA_020445005.1 Candidatus Competibacteraceae bacterium
CGTGTCATTGGCCAGCACGTTAATGACGACGGGCGTGCCGGCGTTGGTGATGGCCGTATCATCCACCGCAAACAGGTCTGGCGCGATGACTGTCACGGTGACTGTCGCCGTATCTTGCTCTGTGATACCGTCGTCTGGAGGAGGAAGGCTAACGGTAAGAGCGTACGTAAAAGTATCAGAACCTGCAAAACCTGGATTGGGTGAATAAATAATCGAATTGCCACTGACAACAGCGCTACCATGACTTGGCGATCCATTCACAGCTACTGAGTTAACTATAAACCCAAAACTTGCTCCAGTATCGTCATTAGCCAACACGTTAATATTGACCGAACTGCCCGCCACGACTATAGCCGTATCGTCCACAGCATCTATGAGCTGCGTTTGCGCTCTCAACTCAACTCCCCAGTCTGGCAAGAGCGTCAGAAATAGACACGCGAGCATCAACACAACGGCTTTAGCTAAAAATTTACAGAGCGGCAATGATCGATTATTCATGATGATGCTGCCTTTATCGCCAGTATTGCTCATGGGTTGCTTTTAACTGCAACCTTCCCCTGTTTAACAAACGCTACTGCAATGGACTGCTTTCCCCAATCAAGGTAAACGCCGCCCAGAATATCGGATGCGCCATATTGGGTTGTTCCAACAACGCCAACTGCGCCTGCCGCAAGGCTTCAGCCCTTCCCATACCTAGCGATTTCTGGTAAGCGTCAAAGGTGTGCGTAGTCAGGAAAACCGTAGGTTCCGAAACCACATACCAGTGAGAGGCCAGCAATGCTCTTGAGCCTGCGTAGAAAAACGCTGTCGCCAACCCGGATAATCCTTCGCCGCGTAGACGCCCGCTCCCGCCACCCGCCGTGTTACAGGCTGACAATAAGACCCATTCGGCGTCCAGCTTCAGACTGGCAATCGTGCTGGCGCTGAGTAGTCCATTATCCTCTCCCTGCGCCGCTGCCTGTGGCGTCAACGCCAGCGCGGGCTCCTTTAAGCAATCGAGTTCACCCGGCAATAGAGCATGTGTAGCAAACGCGATGATCCGGTAATTCTGCAAATTGCTGGCTTCAACGGTAGAAACCGTGGCTTGTCGACCCAGCACAACCGCTTGCTCCGGCCTAGCGCCCAAGGTGCGCGCCAGAGTACGCAACTCGACTTCCGTTTCCGGAAGTTGCGGCAATTGATTGAGCGCCTTGGCATCAAACTGGCAATTCTGAACCACTTGATCGACACTACTGCCGCCACCGCGCAACATACCCGCCGACCCGGTTGAAAAGACCGGATCGCCAAAACCGATGAACGGCAAACGCGCCTGCGAAGAACTGGCAACCTGGCGGAATTGCTCCAAAGCGACCACCGAAGGCAGCAGGCTAAAGGCCATATCGCGCACCAGCCAGGCGGCTTGCCGGTAATTGCCCGGTTCGGGCGCGCGCCGCACTAATAACGCCGGCGGCAGGCTGAGCAACGCCCCAGAGGGCGCCACGATTAAATGCTCGACTCCAACCAGCGCCGATTCCAACGGACTGAGCAGTTGCTGGTAGAGGTTATAAGCGAGGAGCAGATCGAAATCAGGCAGGCGGCCAGAACTGGCGTTGACTCCAGCGCGCAAACGTTCTACCTCGACAGTGAGCTGCGGCGCGGGCAATTTCACCGCCGCGCCCCGCAAAGTTCCATCGGCTTTCACCAGAAACACCCAGGTTTCCCGTTGACCTGGCAGTACCCGCAATAGCGCTTCATTGCTCCGCAATAACTTCGCTACTTCCGCTGCGTTCAGCGGCGTTGGGGTGACCAGGCGGCCATAACGCGGGAACCGGTCCTGAAGCTGTTGCTCACGAAGTTCGTACTCTGCCGCCGCCGTGCGTAATTTGACCTTGAGCGCTTCCTCTTTGGTCGTATCCCGCTCCAGAAAAGGCTTGCTCTGTTCCACGCCTAATTCATATTGAGTATCCTGCCGGGCTTTCAACGCATCCTGCAACGCCCGCGCCGTTTCCCGCACCTCGGGATCGGTTTCGGCCAGACGAGCCGCCACTTGCGTCACCGCCCGGCCGGCCGCTGGAGTCTGGCCTAATTGCGAAACTGTGAACGCCTCATCCAGCAAAGCCGCTTTGTCGGCAGCCGCGTTGTTGTCAATCAGTTCAAACAATAATTCGAGGTAACCTTCCACGTCTTGCGTCTGCAACTGAGCTAACGCCGTTGGATCGCCAAGCAACATCCGGCGGGTTTCTCGCCACAGAGTGAGGGCGCGTTCGGATTGACCGGCGGACCGTTCAACGCGGGCCTGGGTCATGAGTGCCTCAGCCAGCGCTCGACCTTCGCCAAACAGAGCGCGACTCAGTGCGACTGCGGACTGCGCTTGATCCCGAGCCGGTCCATAGGCTTGGCGACGGCGATAGACTTCCGCCAGACGTTGGCGACTTTCGCTGACCCAATGATAATCACCGCCCCGCACCGTATCGAAAATCGTGAGCGCTTGCGCGTAAGCGGCTTCCGCTTCCGCCAGTTTGCCCAGTTCAACATAGACATCGCCGACGCCAATGAGGGAATGGGCGATGCGCGGATTCATGGCCCCCTGCCGGGAGCTCGCCGCGGCGGCCTGACTGAGTTCCCAGGATTGTTGCGCGTACTGTTCAGCGCGCGCCTGCTCGCCCCGGTCCAGCGCATACCAGGCCCAATAAACCAGCAGTTCCGGCCAATCCGAAGCATCGGGCGAGGCTTTCACTAACGGTTCAGCCCGTTGAAACATGGCCTCCGCCGCACCCGGTTGCAAGCGAGTGAGTTCGCGCCCCATCCGCGCCGCCAGATAACCGCCGCTCGGATGGTTGACGCCTTTAATCCGCTCATGGATTTCCAGGGCGCGTTGCGCAAGCTCAAGCGCGCGTTGATGATTTTTCGCGGAGTTGTACAGGGTGCTTAGCTCATCCAGCGCGGTGAACTGTCCCATGTCTTCCAGGCCAATCAAACGGCCTTCCGGAGCCACCGCCTGTTCAGCCAGAGCAATCAATTGCGACCGACTGCCTGGCAGGATTTCCTCCGCCGTTCCCCGCAGCGAAGCCTGAATAAAGCTCTCGAACAAGGGCGCGAGATGGGCCGGTCCCCAGAGAATGAAAGCGCGATTATCAACGCCCGCCGCAATGAGCAAGTAGGGAAAGCCGCCGTTGTAACTGGTGCAGCGCCGCAAATAGGCGGGTTGCTCGTTCAAAATGCGCGTCAGCTCTGGATCGCCACAGTCCGCCTCGGTCTGCACGGTTTTAGCCAGCGCGCCTTGATTGAGAAAGCGCTCTTCCCACCGCGCCGCCGGTCGTGGCGGGTTTCCTCGCCAGATCAGGCCGGCAGGACGTTCCCAACCGGGACAGCGGATCTCAAACTGTTCCAGGCCTTCGTCGCGCCCCGACTTGTAAAACTCACAGGCGACATCACCCAGCGCTTTGGCGTTTTCGGGCAAGGCAATTCGCGTCCCGACCGGCAAATCCTCGGGCGCAGCCACCGAACTTCCATTGCCTCCCGTGGCGCATCCCCCTAGCGTCAGAACGCTAGCCAGTAACAACATCACGCCATAGCGGCGCTCACCGTGAGCCATACGCCCTCCCTCCTCGCACCGGTGCAGGCGCGCAATCATGCGCCCTGCAAAATGTCAATTGGATACGTCCAAACGAATAAACTCGCTCCGCCGATTCGCATCACGACCCGCTTCCGTAGCGTTAGAGGCAACGGGATACGCTTCCCCATATCCCTTGGCGATCAGGCGATCAGGTGCGATGCCATGTTCGATTAGGTATTCGCGCACCGCCTGCGCCCGTTTCCCCGATAATATTAGATTATATTCATCAGAACCGGCGGCATCGGTATGACCGGCAATCAGCAGCATCGCATTTGCCAGCGTTGCGCTTTTCAAGGCAGCCACATATTCATTAAGAAGTGGATAGGCTTCAGCGCGGATACGCGCGGAGTTCAAATCAAAGTGAATGAGCGCCGCGATCTTGGGCCGGTCCCGAATCAGATCCGGATAACTCAGGGTTGCCGGCGGCTTGACCGGCTGAGACGGCGTTGCTTGGGCCGGAATGGGATCATCCACAATACCAGCGGGTCCGCGCAATCTCCCCACGCCTGTACCGTTGGAGCTCGGCGCTCCACGCAACTGCAGCGGCGGTTGCGCCGTACTGGGGGCGCCGCCCAGGGCCCGTTCAATATCCGAAGCGGTTTGGGGAGGCGAAGGCGGCGCGGCGACAACGACATTCAAGACCATCGCAAACGCCAGACCGACGACCGGATGATAACGGACAGGATGGCCACCTGCAGGAACTCCGAACCGGATCGAATTCCACATCGGCGCGAGTTTTTTACCAAAAAGTTTGAGTTGCATTGAATGCGCTCCTTTAGGGCATTCGCTCAGCGCGTTGCGCCGACCGCCGCCACAACAAATGCCGGGTAGTGATGGCGAATATGGGAAATATCCGGCCAAACGAATGCGTTATTGAATCCAGCGGCCCTGAATGCCGCAATCCACTGCTCGGGAGTCAGGAAGCCGCCATTCGGTCGCCACCCGGACTGCAGGACCGGAGAACGAAAAGACTCGAGCAACGCAAAGATAAATTCCACGTAAACCGTTTGCGCAGGGAAAGGGCGCACACATTCAGAAGCAACCATCAAGCCGCCCGGCGCAAGCGCGATATATATCTCGCGGAGAGTAAAAGCCAGGTCATACGCTGCATGCAGAGTATTGACTCCGTAGACGACCGAAAGACTCGCCGGCTTGACGCCCGCCTCGGCAAAAGGCCGGTTCATATCCAGACGTGTGCAAATAATACGTCCTGGCGCATCAGGACGCGACAGCAGTGAGCGCTGGCCGCGACGTAGAAAAATCGGCGTATGCTCGGTGAAGCGATAAGTCTCGATGCAGCCGGTTACGCCTGCTTCCGCAAAACGGTCAAGCAGGGCTGCAGCGCCGCTGCCAAACCCACCGCCAATCTCCAGAATAGCCCCGCGCGCGTGTGGGAAGCGCGCCTGAACCGCCCGTGCGCCGATGGTGTTGCTGATCGCATACAACGGGTTTTGCTTAGAGAAATACTCCGACCAAGCGGTAATGCGATCGGCGGCGAATAGCATGGATTCCCCCGAAGCCTCGCCCCGCATGACCGACGGATAGCCTTGAGCCGCAAGAGCGGCCAGTCGAAAGGAAGGGAGCGCCGCAGCATCGTGGGCCGCCTGCACCGCTTCGATTTCAGCCGGGTCCAGGTCGGGAAGCGGTTGCAACGACTGAAAGCGGCAGGGAGCTTCCGGTTCGCGGTTGATCGCGCCGCGCTCAGCCAGTAGGCGTAACAACCAGTCCGTGAGCCATGGCCCCACCCCCGGAGCAAGGCCGGCACGGTGGGCAATCTCCCTAGCCGTTCCGCCTTCTGCAAGGGGCGCCACAAGTCGGGCTTGACGAACAACGCCAAGCGTCAGCCGGAAAATATATTCCTCGATCAGGTCGCAGGATCTGACGAAGCGATCATCGAACAGCGGGAGGAGTTCGGCAGGCAGAATTTCCGCGCGAAGGTCGCGGCTCGCAGCGTTTAACGGCTGAACAGGCATCAAGCCGACTCCTCGTATGATCGTTGCGATTTCACTTCAGCCGCCTGCATCCGCCAAGAGTAAATAACCTTGCGCTAAGGGCTGACCATCCTGCTGAATACACTCGAAGCGGACCTGGCGGATACCGGACTCCACGAGTCGAATCGTGAAAGGTTGTTCCGGTCGCAGGGGCGCCAGAAATTTCACGACTGGTATCTCTACCGCCCGCTTCTCAGGCCACTGGTCGGCCAGCGCCTGAAGGACCTCGTCGAGAATAACCACTCCTGGCGTGATCGGATGGTCTGGAAAATGTCCGGCCAGACTGGGATGGTCAGCGGGGATCACACTTTGTTTTTCATTAATCATGGCGGCTTCTGGCGGATGAAGATGGGTTATTGATCAGGGCCAGCAAAGCGTCCCGGGTTATCTTGCCGGTTTCGTTGCGCGGCAGTTCAGCAACCCGAATCAGCGGTCGCGGCAAAAACACGGGGTCGAGGCGTTCGGCCAGCGCCGCCAACAGTTGTCGTTCACTCAATTTCGGCGCCACCACCACCGCCGCCAGACGTTGCATCGCCATCGTGGTCTCGTCCGGCAAAACGAAAACGCCTTCCGCAACGCCGTCGATTTGATTGATCTGATGATTAAGGTAGGCCAGCGAACTGCGCTTACCCGCTAGATTAATCAAATCTTCATGACGACCGAGCAGACGGAATCGGTTCTCGCTACAAACCTCGATGACATCGCTCAATGGCGTGGGTTCCGGTAAATGCGCGCCCGACAGGCAATGCCCGGCCAACTGAAAACCATCGTAGAGCAGCCAATGCTCACCTTCCAGGGTGCGGCGACTGGCGATGGAGCCGGCCTCAGTGCATCCATAGATTTCGAGAACCGGAGCGTTAAAGATCTGCTCGGCCCGCTCAGCGAGATGCAGCGACAACGGTGCGGTTGCTGAAATCACAAAAGCGAGTTCTGGCCAGGTCAGTTGCGCCTCGACGCAAGCCCGTAAATGAACCGGCGTGGTGATTAACACGCGGGACGGTAACGCATCAGCCAGGGCAGCGCGCACATCCTCGGGAAAGAAGGGACGACTGGCGTGGACGCATACGCCACTCAACAAAGGAGCCATAATAGAGGTTTCCAGCCCGTACATGTGCTGAGGTGGCACCGTCGCAATCACGGTCGACCCTGCTTTGAAGCCAAAGCGCTGGCGAGCCTGTTGGGCGCCGCTAACCAGTTCCCCCCAATACTTGAGGTTCGGCTTGGCGCGACCGGTGCTGCCGGAAGTAAAGGCAACGGCCATCAGATGATCGACCGGCAGTGCAGGCGCCGACGGCGGCGCATTATCCGCAACCCCGGCGGCTACCCACTCCTCGATATCCTGGTCGGTGACCGATCGACTGTCGGGATAGTCTTCCGCAAGTTGTTGTAAGTGCAGAGTAGCCCGACTGGAGGGCAGCAGGTTAGTTTGACCATTGACGCCCACGGCTGCGAACGCGGCCAGAAACCGGTAACGGTCTTCGCACAGATTCACGATAAAACGCGCAGCAGGCAACTGGCGGGCAATGCATGCGATATCGCCCAGAAACCGGGCGCGGCTGACGACACGATCCCGCCAACAGGCAATCGGGGAATCCATAACGCCTGATGACAGTAAGGGCAATTTGGCTGGCATAATGGCAAAATGGCTTGGCAATTTTAAAAAGCCGATGGGAACCTTGATGAAAGCGCCTGTTTTACCCGAACAACACAACAGGTCACATCATCATTGACCGTTTAATTTACCAGAGTTTGCCCGAGAGAAACCCTATGTCCTCCAAACCAGAGCACGATGATTCCAATCTTCCACCCACCCGTCGTTCGCCTAGACCGCTGAGCATCATCCTTAGCGTACTAGCCGCTTTTTTCGGAGTGCAAAGCGAGAAAAACCGCACGCGGGATTTTCAGCAGGGCCGCCCGATTCATTACATCCTGGTCGGATTAATCATGACCCTGCTGTTTATCCTGGCGGTGTTAGTCGCCGTTAAACTGGCATTGCGCTCCGCGGGCGTCTAGGCTCAAGCCGACCTGACTGGAAGAGCAATCTCTTCTGCTACCTGCAACCAACCTCTTAGAATGAGATTTGATCATGAGCCGCATCACGCTGACCGATGAATTGCGCCAAAACTATCAGCAGTTATTCGCGACCTGCGTGGTTCACCCGGAACGAGCTGCCGAGGTGGACGAAATTACGAACGCCCTGGTAATGGAACGCGCGCGCTATCAAATCGTGGGTGAGCGGCTGAATATACCCTGGTTTGTCGTCGCCGTACTGCATGACGCTGATGCGGGTCGCGATTTCAACGTACACTTGCATAACGGCGATCCACTGACCGAACGTACCCGGCACCTGCCGGATGGGCACCCCCTCGAAGGCGAACCGCCTTTTTGCTGGGAGGACAGCGCCGTTGATGCTTTACGGTTATATCACTTTGATCTTTGCCAAGAGTGGGGCATCGCTGGCATCCTGTTCCTGCTGGAAGGACGGGGCGGTTGGGGTTACCGCTTGCACCACCCTGAAGTTCTCTCACCCTATCTATGGAATTACTCAACGCACTACACCCAGGGCAAGTACGTCACCGACGACACTTGGAGCGAGACTGGCGTTGCCCAGCGTTGCGGCGCGGCGGTGCTGTTGCGACGCCTGGCGGAATGCGGCCTGATCGTATTCGATCACCCAGAGGAAGAGCCGGATTGGCCATTGCTACGTTATGATGAGAGCGTCGTCTCGCCCTGGATTGAAGCGATGCAACGCTTCATGAACACCCTGCCAGGAATCTACGTGAAAGTGGATGGTTGCGCCGGGCCGCATGCCTCCAAGGCGTTTCATCGGCTTACCGGGGTGTATTTGACCGGTGATCCACGCGCCAGCGATCAGGAAGCCTGACTGAATCCAAAGAACTTACTGCCATGCGGACGCTGCTGTTGCTGTTGCTGTTCTGGCTACTGTGTGGGTTGATGACGGCGGAGACTGGCCACTCAGCGCATGCGCCGCCGACTGTTCTATCCGACTCTCTGATTCCGCCCAAGCGCCTGTTGATTCTGCACTCTTATCACCAGGGATTAAACTGGACCGACGCCATCCAAGCCGGCATCCTGGAATCACTGGCCGCTGGCGGCCAACGTTACGAGGTCTACACCGAGTATCTGGATTCGCTACGCTTCCCTCAGCCATTGCAAAATGGCTTCGCCAACATGCGAATTCACCTCCAGG
>JAGRHM010000460.1 GCA_020445005.1 Candidatus Competibacteraceae bacterium
TCGATTCCGTCCCTGGCCACCAGATGAATCAACGCCTTGCCACAATTTGGGCAAGGCGTTTTTTTTTGGCTGTGCCGGGATTTGCGTGAAGGAGGCACGGGCGCGCAATGCGCTGGACGTGTTCAGCCAAGTGGTCTGCACCGAGGTGGGCATACCGCAAGACCATTTCTAACGTAGCCGTTAGGATTTTCCTGAAGTTATCTCACAATGGCTTGTCGCAGCTTAAACCGGGGATGCTTCTTTCCTTTCAACTTATCATAGAGAGCAGTGCAATGAAAAACTTCTGGCGAAATGGATTGCTGTTGAGCAGTGCGTTCATGGTACTGCCGGTGAGTCATGCAGATGAAATCGGTAGTGTGGATACAGCCTTTCAGTGGCTGGGGCCAAACCACAAAATTGTTATCGAGGCGTTTGACGATCCCAAAGTCGATGGCGTCACCTGCTATATCAGCCGCTCTCAGAAAGGAGGCATTAAAGGTGGGCTGGGATTGGCCGAGGATACTTCAGACGCCTCTCTAGCGTGCCGACAGGTGGGGCCGATTGCGATCAAGGAACAGTTTAAAGAGGGCGAGGAAGTCTTTACCGAGCGCCGCTCACTGTTGTTTAAAAAGATGCGCGTGGTGCGCTTCCTGGATAAAGCGCGTAACACTTTAGTGTATCTGGTTTACAGTGATAAATTGGTCGACGGTTCGCCGAAAAATGCGCTTTCGACGGTGGCGATCATGCCTTGGGGAACGCCATCGCCTCAGTCCACGCCATGAATGCAACTTGTAACACGCGCCCATAATCGAAGGTCTCAATTCGCCATCGCCACTCTGCATCCAGCGCAGGTTTCTCTTCAGCCCACTCAGTTGCTGAATTTCCAGCAAAGCTGCTTAAGCGCTGCACAAGCACCCCAGCCAAGTCTGACGGCTGACTCGATCACTTTAAGTGATGCCGCTGTCACCAAAAACATCGGCGTTGCTCTGCGGTTCCCGTCGTTGCGCCAGCGCCGCTTCATAACGCCGTAACGCCTCGTCGTAATACACCCACACGCACCGCTCACAACCACACCCGCAGCAGGAGCCTTCTACGGGTGGCTCTGGTGCGATAAGCAATGGCGCTTCAGGCAAAGACATAAGCATCCATGGCTAGTGCGCCCCACGTCACGCTGGTATGAACCCGCCGGGGCCTAACGCCGGGCGTCCCCGCGCCCCATGCCACGAACAGCGGCAAAAAATGCTCCGGCGTTGGATGGTTCCAATACGCATCAGGGGCCTGAGCTTCATAGTCGAGCAGGCTCCCGGGCTGGTCTCCCGTCAGGGTGTCTGCGACCCATGCACTAAAGGCGCTGACCGTCGGAGGGGTGGGCTCGCCAGGCGTCCACCGGAAGGCCGCTCGCAGATTATGCGTCAGGCTCCCGGACGCCAGGATCAGGACGCCTTCCTCGCGCAGCGGCCGCAGCGCCTGACCGAGCGATTGATGATGCGCTGGACCGTGTTGGGACTGGACGCTCAGTTGCGCCACCGGTACATCCGCCGCCGGGTACATCAATGCCAACGGAACCCAAGCGCCGTGATCGATGCCCCGGCTCGGATCAACCTGAGGATGAAAGCCTGCCGTTTCCAGCAAGGCATGCGCCCACGCGCTGACTGCAACGGCGCCGCGCGGCGCATAACGCCAGGCGTAGAGCGCCGGATCAAAGCCGCTGAAATCGTGGATCGTTTCCAAGCGCGGCGCGGTGGTCAAGGTCGGCGTGGCCGCTTCCCAATGGGCGGAAATCACCACGATTGCGGTCGGTCGCCCCAGATCAGCGCCCAACTCCTGCAGAAATTGATGCGCCGGTTGTTCCGGCTCCAGAAGCAGGCTGGGCGCACCATGTGAGACAAAGATACTTGGGAAATGCATCGGTTGGGCCTTATAAAGCACTCAATGGAGTCGGCGATCAAGCCGGGGGATCAGGGTTCGCCGCTCGGGCTACTGTACAGGCGGCTGATAATCGGGCGCGCGGTTGCGCACCGGTGGCACGGTTTGCAAATAATGAAAAATGGCGCGCAGATCATCCTCGGTCATGTGTGACATGGCCGACCAAGGCATCGGCGGCATGATCGGCCGCCCAACCCCGGCATGTTTACCGGTTTTGATCGCATGCACAAAGTCATCTTCGTTCCATGCGCCCAATCCCGTTTCTTTATCCGAGGTGATGTTAGCAGCGTAACTGATGCCCCAGGGGCCAGCGTAAGCGGTATTCGTAACCGAGCCAAACCAAGCCCAGGATTCATCGGCTTTGGGCGACGGAGATAGCTTGAGTTGCTCCGGATGACCGGACAGCGCACGGGACTGATCAGGTTCTGGTCCCTTGGGTCCCATCTTCATCGGGGTATGACAATCGGCGCAACCAAACGAGTTCGCCAGATAGGCCCCACGCGAGACAGCATCAGCGTTACTAGACGCCGCCAAAACTGCGGGCGATCCACCGACGCCGAACAGGATCAGACCCACGACAGCCGGTTTTTTAACAGAAAATCGAAATGCAGTATGCAAATGTGGCAAAACGACATGATGTTTCATAACATGCCTCTGAATTCTCATTCCGGACCTATTCCGGCGAAAATCAGTATAGGCCACAGCAATCTCGCCAGCCCCATTTTGCAAGCCTACTTACACTTCCCGACGACCGGCGAAGGCATGCGCCAGAGTACCGCCATCTACATATTCCAGCTCGCCGCCCAGCGGCACGCCGTGGGCGATGCGCGTCGCTCGGATGCCGCGTTCGCGCGCTAATTCAGCGATGTAATAAGCCGTTGCTTCGCCTTCCACCGTTGGATTAGTGGCGAGAATAATTTCACGAACCTCTCCTTCATCCAGGCGATCTTCCAACATTTCCAGTCCCAGTTCCGCTGGACCGATGCCGTCCAGTGGCGACAGATGGCCCATCAACACAAAGTAACGGCCTTGAAAACCGGTGGATTGCTCTACCGCCAACACATCCGCTGGCGTTTCAATGACGCACAGCAAGGTGGAATCACGTCCGGGATGGGCGCACAAGGCGCAAATTTGCGTCTCGCTCAAATCGCGACAGAGCCGGCAATGATCAATCCGCTCCAGAGCCGTTCGCAACGCTTCAACCAGCCGCGTCGCGCCGTCACGATCCCGCTCCAGCAAATGCAGCGCCATGCGCTGAGCAGATTTTGGCCCCACGCCCGGCAGGCAGCGCAGCGCTGCCATCAATTGCTTCAGCAGTGGCGAAGCAGCCATACCGTCCGTCAGAATGGCAGCTTGAGATCGCCCATCATCCCTGGTGGCAAACCCATGCCGGCGGTGAGACCCGACATCTTGTCCTGTACGGTGCGTTCAACCTTATGCACTGCATCGTTGAAGGCAGCGGCGACCAGATCTTCCAACATATCCTTATCGTCGCTGACTAAACTGTCATCGATGCTGATCCGACGAACTTCGTAGCGGCCGGTAATCACAATGCGGACCAGCCCACCGCCCGATTCGCCATTGATTTCCATTTCCGCAATTTCCGCCTGCGCCTTTTGCAGATTCTCCTGCATCTTCTGCGCCTGCTTCATCAGATTCCCCAAACCGCCTTTCATCGTCATTTCCTCCATAGATTTAGCTATCGCTTTCATCAAGCGGGTGGATCGCGGTAATCCGCGCATCGAACATTTCCTGCATATCCCGTACATATGGATCCTGCTGGGTTTGCTCAGCCGCCGCCTGTCGTCGTTCCGCCTGTTGCTGACTCCGCTGACGCGCTGGCGTCGTTGCGTTCACCGGTCCAATCTGAAACTTCAGTGTGGCCGGCTTGCCCAGATGTTGTTCCAGCGCCGTTTGCAACCGCTCCTCGGCGGATTTGGTGAGCATCTGGGCATGACTAGGCTCCAGTGCCAGCAGGAAGTGATGATCCTTGCGTTCGATCAGTTCACAATTCATCGCCACCTGTTTGGCAACGCCACTCAGTGGGAGTTGCGCCACCAGAGTGTTCCATTCCGAAACCGCAGCGGGCGTCTGAGTTGGCGGTGCGGGTCGAGGAGCGGATGCAACAGCCATCGGCATTGGCGCCGGCGGCGTAGCATGATGCGTACTCGTTGCCGGTCCGGGGGATGCTGCGGTGACCGCTATTTCCAAAGTCGCGGGCCGAAAGCACAACATGCGCAATAACGCCATCTCGAACCCACCGCGCGGCTCCGGCGCCAGGGGTAGATCGCGCCGACCCAGCAACGCAATCTGGTAGAATAATTGCGCATCCTCGGGTGATATCATTTCCGCCAGTCGCCGCACTTCCTCAGGGTCGGCGATTTCATCATCCAGCGGCGCATCCGGCACAACCTGGATCAGCGCCACTCGTTGCAACAGCGACAGCAGCTCAGCCAGCACCATTGCATAATCCGGCGCGTGTTCATCCAACGCCGCAATCTGGTGCAATAAACCGGGTGCATCGTTAGCAGCCAGTTTCTCCAGCAAACCGGTGACCTGTCGCCGATCAATACTGCCCAGCATAGCGCTGACCGCTGCTGTTTCCACCTGGCCGCCGCCGAAAGCGATCGCTTGATCCAGCAGACTCAAAGCATCGCGCATACTGCCATCACCGGCGCGGGCCACCAGTTGCAACGCTGCCGGTTCGTGTGGAATATCCTCCTGCGCCAAT
>JAGRHM010000461.1 GCA_020445005.1 Candidatus Competibacteraceae bacterium
CCGGGTTCCACAGGCCGCCGCCAGCATCATCACCCCCATAATGCTTTTCCCATTCACCTCGCGCCCATTGCGCAGCAGACGGATGTCAGCGTCAAAGCGAGACGCCAACGTCACAAACTTGGCGGCGGCGCGGGCGTGCAACCCCAGTTTATTGATGATGACGACTTCCCGTTTCAACACCATTGTCTACCTGTGATCATTTGAGTTCCCGGTGACGGACCATGACATGGCGCCGCATTGTGCTGAAATAGCGCCCCAGCGCTTCAGCAATGAAAACGGAACGATGTTGCCCCCCGGTGCAACCGATAGCGACGGTCAGATAGCTCCGGTTACTCTCCTCGAAACGCGGCACCCATTCGGCAAGAAATCGATGCAGACCATCCATCATGTCTCTTACTTCGGACTGGTTGTCGAGAAAATCAATCACCGGTTGGTCCCGTCCGGTCAGCGGACGCAATTGCGGCTCCCAATGCGGATTGGGGAGACAGCGAACATCGAAAACAAAATCCGCATCGGAGGGCACCCCATTCTTGAAGCCAAAGGATTCAAACAACAGCGACATCGCCTCCCCTGGCGTGTCATGCACCCGGCTGCGGATCAGTTCACGCAGTTGGTAAAGATTCGTGTCGCTGGTATCGATGATCAGGTCAGCGCAGGCGACCACAGGTTCCAATAACTGCCGCTCATGGCAAATCGCTTCCCGCAACGAAACGCTACCCAGATCCAATGGATGACGACGGCGGGTTTCGCTATAGCGCTTCAGCAACACCTCTTCTTCAGCCTGTAAAAATAGTACGTCGACGCTGAGATCGTTAGCTCGCAGTTCGGCGAGCATGGCTGGAAACCGAGTCAGTTCGTCAAAAAAGTTGCGGGCATCGACGCCGACCGCCACGATAGGCGGCAAGGTCGCGCTGGCGGCGAGAATCTCCTGCGCTAATGGCCGAATCAGCTTGAAAGGAAGATTATCAACACAGTAACAATCCAGATCTTCGAGGGTCTGCAACGCAATGGTCTTCCCCGACCCGGATAAGCCACTGACAATAATTATACGCATGGCAAGGCCTCTGCCATCGCCGGCGCATCTTCGGCCATGACCTGGGCCATCCGCGCCATGAGATCCTCATCAGCCTGATAGCCATTCAAACGCAAAATATGATCGCGCACCGCGCACTCCAGCAGGACCGCCAAGTTGCGTCCGGGCGCGATGGGCAAAGTAATCACTGGAATACCGACCCCCAGAATCACCTGGACATCACGCAATCCACGCAACCGGGCGTCATCAGACGGAGGGATTTCTTCCTGTTTGACCAGATGAACGATCAGTCGAACCCGCTTATTGCGCTTGATGGCGCTGTCGCCGAACATGCGGCGAATGTTGAGAATGCCCAGCCCGCGCACCTCAAGCAGATCCCGGATGGTGGGTGGGCAGACGCCTTCCAGCACGTCGGGGGCGATCCGGGTCAGATTTGGCGTGTCATCGGCGATCAATCGATGACCGCGACTAATCAACTCCAGGGCCAATTCGCTCTTGCCGATGCCGCTGCCGCCGGTCACCAGGACCCCCATTCCGAACACTTCCAACAATTCGCCATGAATCACGGTAGATGCTTCAAGCGTCTGTCGATAGTGGTAAAGCCGCTCCAGCACCACGATCGGCGCGGATGGGGTCGCCCAGATCGGCGTCCCGGCGATGTCAGCGCCAACGCGCAACACTTGCGCCTGCTCAATCAAATTATCGCAAATCAGAATGGCTCCGGTTGCCGGCCCCAACAACCGCTGGATCAGCGCTTCCCGAATCGCTGATTCCAGTGAATTTAAAAAATCGCTTTCTTCAGCGCCGAAGATCTGCAAGCGGGGAGGATGAACCCAGTTCATCAACCCATAAAAGGGCGTGCCGACCTCGACCGGCGGCCAAAGAACACGATCCGCGCCAGACTTGCCGCCAATCCAGCACAAATCCAGCAAGGCGCCTAGCCCCTGGAAAATGGCCTGAGCCGTTGCCGAACGGTTCATGGCAGCGGCGTTGGCGGCTTCCAGTCCCTGAGCCGCTCGTATAAATGTTGATCCGAATCGCTTTCCCGCAATTGCCGGCAAAACTCGCGATCACTGAACATCTCCGCCAGATAGGCGAGAATTTTGAGATGTTCATCGGTATAGTGATCCGGCACCAACAAGCCAAACACTAAATCCACCGGCTGTTGGTCGATCGCGTCAAAATCCACTCTTTTTCGGAGCTTGACGAAGGCACCAACGGCCTGCTGCATCAAGCTGAATCGGCCATGAGGCAAGGCCACCCCATGACCTAGACCGGTACTCCCCAAACGCTCGCGACCAATCAGACTGTCGAAAATAGGCCGAGCGGTCAAATTCGCCTCTCCTGTTGCCAGCAATTCGCTTAAGACCTCGATCACCCGCTTCTTGCTGGTCACCTCGCTATCGCATACGATCCGCTCACGGCTAATCAAGTCGGTGATATCCAGACTCATAGCTCCCTCCGCTGGACGGATTGCAGAAAAAGCGCCGATTTACTCATACCGCGAACATGAACCATTGGTTGGTGAGTCTGTAGCGCCCTGGCGCATTCCCGAGTGAATAGAGAAACCGCTTTCATCATCATCGTCGCATTCAACGTCTATCAGGGCTGGGGATAATCACGCGCTTTTTCACCGCGATGCTTCTCCGTCAGTTTTTCCTTATGCTTCTTGATCTGACGATCGATTTTATCGCTCAGGGCATCAATCGCAGCGTATAAATCCTCATCGACGGCGTCGGCGAAAATGTCATTGCCGGCGACATGAATGGTCGCTTCGGCTTTCTGGCGCAACTTTTCAACGCTGAGAATCACCTGGGCGCTGGTGACGTTGTCGAAATGCCGCTCGATGCGCTCCAACTTGTCATGCACATAATCGTGCAGCGCCGGGGTGATATCGATGTGGTGTCCGCTCAATTTAATTTGCATGGCATGGACTCCTGACGGGGGCAGGCCTGGTTACAGTTGATGAGAGTCGGGGCAAGCTGCTCCGGCGGTTTAGGCGCAACTGTTCACTCCAATCCCCCATTTGCGGGAAAGGGATGGGGGAGAGGGAACTGAATGATGATGTTCAAACAAGGCGTTTACGATCCGAAGACGATGGAATAGACATCGCTTCCCGGTATTTTGCCACGGTCCGCCGAGCTACTTGAATTCCCTCCACGCCGAGCAATTTGGCGATTTTATCATCACTCAGCGGTTTACCAGGGTTCTCTGCCTGGATCAATTTGCGAATCATGGCGCGGATGGCGGTAGAAGAACATTCGCCACCGTCACTGGTGCCGACGTGGCTGGAAAAAAAGTACTTTAACTCATAAATGCCACGCGGAGTATGCATATATTTCTGAGTAGTGACGCGGGAAATCGTCGACTCATGCATGCCCAGAGTTTCGGCTACATCGCGCAGAATCAGCGGCTTCATGTATTC
>JAGRHM010000462.1 GCA_020445005.1 Candidatus Competibacteraceae bacterium
CCTCTTCCAGAACCACATGCGCATTGGTCCCCCCGAAACCAAAGGCGCTGACCCCGGCGCGGCGGGGGTGCTGAGTAGGTAAATCCCAGGCCTGCGACTCGGTGTTCACGCGGAAGGGCGTTTCCGGGAAGGCAATGCGCGGGTTGGGTTGGCGATAATGCAGGCTGGGAACCAGGCGGCCATGTTGCAACATCAACACCGTTTTGATTAGGCCCGCGATCCCGGCGGCGGTGTGTAAATGCCCGATGTTAGTCTTGACCGAGCCAATGGCGCAGCGCGTCGTGGCCAGATCACAGCCGGCGAACGCTTGGCGCAGGGCTTCGATTTCAATCGGGTCGCCCAGTGCGGTGCCGGTGCCATGCGCTTCCAGGTAACTGATGGTTGCTGGATCAATGCTGGCCATGGCCTGGGCTTCCCGAATGACCCGCGCCTGCCCGTCCACGCTGGGGGCGAAGAAATCGACTTTTTGCGCGCCATCGTTGCCGATTGCAGAACCGCGAATGATCGCCAGAATCGGGTCGCCATCCGCCAGCGCATCATTCAGGCATTTCAGCGCAACCAATCCGGCCCCGTTGCCAGTTACCGTGCCCGACGCATCGGCGTCGAAGGCGCGGCAGTGCCCATCCGGCGAGAGCATCAGCGCTTCGTCATAGACATAGCCCGCCTGGGGGAAGTTGATGCATGCGCCGCCGGCCAGGGCTACATCGCATTCTCCAGCCAACAAGCTTTCGCAGGCCAGATGCACCGCAACTAGTGAACTGGAGCTGGCGGATTGCACCACCACGCTGGGTCCAGTCAGATTCAGCTTGTAGGAAATCCGGGTTGCAGCGAAATCCTTGTCCTCGCCGGCGTAAGCGACCAGGCGCTCCACCGGAGCGCGCAACGCTCCCTGGGAATAGCTGCTGCGAGCGACCGAGACGTAAACGCCTACGGAATCAGGGTAACCGTTAGGCGGATAACCCGCGCTTTCCAACGCTTCCCAGGCGCATTCGAGCAGCAGGCGCTGCTGCGGGTCAAGCAGTTCCGCATGGCGGGGAATGAAGCCAAAAAAACCGGCGTCGAACTGATCAGCGCCCTCCAGCACCGCACCCGCCGGCACCCAGTCTTTTTCTGCCGGCTTGCCGTCAACGACTTTCGGCGCCGGTAACTCCTCCAAGGAAAAATGGCGGATGGATTCCCGGCCATTGACCAGATTGCCCCAAAAAGCGTCGGGATTCGGCGCATCCGGGAACCGGCAAGCGACCGCAATAACGGCAATGGCGAGGTTGTTAGCGGCGGAAGCATCAGAAGATGGAATCATGGCGCTCGGTCAAAGGATTGAGTTGTTGACGAATGGCGCGACGACGGTCACGGCGACTGGGCGGCGGCATCTCAATGGGTGGAGGCGTTACCACGGTGGGCGCGGTTTCGGCAGGCGTCGGGTCTCCCGGTTGTAAAGTTGCCAGGTAAGCAGCCAGCATGCGTACGGTTGGGTAGCGGAACAGTTGCGCCACCGGGCATTCCACGCCCAGTTCCCGGCTGATTTCCCGTTGTACATCCAGTACCGCAAAGGAGTTGCCGCCGATTTCAAAAAATTGCGCGTTGGCGTCCACCGCAGGTAGTTGTAACACCCGCGCCCAGATTGCGGCGACGGTGGTTTCCAGGGCAACCGGCGCAGTGACGGGCACTTTCGGCTGGTGGCTTGAGGGGCGGAAAATCTGTCCCACGTCTTCTTCAGCGAGTCGCCCGCCCCCCAGCAGCGTGTACAGCCAGACCTGGGCCGGGTCAGCGAGGGCGAAATAGGGACGGGCCGGCGCGAAGTTCAGGTAGCCGATGGGACAGAGGTCGAGATCAGCCGCCGCTGCTTCTTCCATCAGCAACTGAGCGATATGGCCGGCTTCCAGACGGGCCAGGTCAAGGCTTACTTCGCCGTAGAGCGGCTGAATCGCCCGCAGATCGGCGACCAGGAACAGAGAAAACGCGGCGGACTGGAAAATCGGGCGGTTGCCCGGCACATGAATATCAGCGAGATCCGGCGCGTCATCGCCCAGGCGCAACAGGGCGTTTTGGAGCGGATGGTAGTAATACGTTCCCGCCGTTAGCTCCGGGCAACACTCCGCTTTGAGATGCAAATAGGTCTGTACGCAATAGCTGCTACCAGCGGAGGGATAACGGTATTTGATCAGGGCACCCTGGTCGACGCCGCGCAGGCAGTTCAACAGAGCATACAGCCGGGCAACTGGCAAAGGACCGTGGGCAAAACGGCGGGCGGAACGGCGACGTTGATAGACCTGCTGCTGTTCGGGAGTCAACGCGGTGGGCAGAGCAATGGTGGACGCCTTGGGTAAATCACGGCGCAATCCGGGTCGGGATTGAATGAAAGCGTCCCGATCAGCGCGGTTTTTAAGGACTTCGGGATGCGTGACGACCTGGGTCAGCAAGTCAGCGGATTCAGTGCATTGAGTGGGTGCGGTCGATTCAGGCAAGGTTTTTGCCGCCATGTCCGCCAGCGCTTGGCGATCCAGCTTGCCGTTGGCGGTCAGCGGCCAACTGGACAACGGCAGATAACGCGCTGGCATCATGTAATCCGGCAAGCGCTCGCGTAAGAAATCCTGTAATGCCGTTTCGGCGACCGACGAGCCGGAACTGCGCAGATAACCC
>JAGRHM010000463.1 GCA_020445005.1 Candidatus Competibacteraceae bacterium
CGGCGGCCAGTCAATCGATGGGTGAACAAGCCCGTGAACTGCAGGGGTTAATGACATTTTTCAGGCTAGATGCGCAAGAAAAAGCTCAGCCATCCACAATAGCTCAGGCTGCTTTCCCGCAAACCGTCAGCAAGAAACCGGCATCGACTCCCAAGTCGGCTGGAAAGCCGGCTCTCGCTAAATCTGCCCCCGCTGCTAAAAAACCGGTGCCCGCCCATTCTGCTTCTGAGGAGTGGGAGGAGTTTTAGCAACAAACAAAAAAACGATGGCTCTTCGAGGATTCCTGTGGAGCCAATACTGTAGATCGGGCAAAAGCGCATGTGTTGCCCGACCGAAGTGCGCATGTCTATACCCCGCATTAATGATAGTGAGGATATCTTAGTGTTTAAGAATTTGAAGCTTCGCACTCAACTTAACCTCGGCTTTACACTAGTGATCGCACTATTGATCATTATAGCCGGAACCGCCTATTGGGGTTTGAACGGCGCATTCAAAGGTTTTATTGAATACAGTCGGCAATCCTCTAATGGTGATCGGATCAGCGAGTTTCAACAGGAGGTGCTGAACATGCAAATGGCGGTTAAAAACTTCACAATCAACGCTAGTGATCAAGCCCTGAAAAACTATCGTGAAGCTTTTGACCGGATGATGGCTGTACACAAAACGCTAGCGGAAAACATCATGAATCCGGAGCGCAAGAAAATTGTGGCTGCTGTCGGCGAGCAAGTCAAAAAATATGACGCGATTTTTACTCAGGCGGCCGCTTCGAAAAAACAGGAGAATGACACCGAGAAAGGCTTGATCGAGGCAGGCGTCGCTATGCAAAAAATCATGCTTAACATGGTGGATGTTGCCTCCAAAAGTCGGGATATGAAAGTAGCGACGCTGGCGGGTCAGTTACATACACAACTCATGACCGCACGCTATTTTGGACTACGACATAAACTATCGCGCCAGCGCAAAGATTTCGAAAAGTTCCAAGAAGAAATCGTCAAAGTGAGTACGGCGGCCAAAGCGTTAGCTGAAAGCAACAAGAGTGCTTATCAATCCCTCTATGAAGAATTCACCACGCACTATGATCGCTATGTTGCTCTAATGCCGGTTATGCTCCAAGCGGTCGAAAAAGTTGACGACCTGACTCATGGCGCTCTGGATCAAATCGGATCGAAAATCACTGAGGCTACGGATGAATTGAAACGCTCCCGAAAAGCTGCCCAGGACGCTTTGGGACCTCAAGTACGGCATGCGAATGCCGTGGCCGTTATGGTAGTGACCTGGCTTTCGGCAGGGGCGGTGTTGCTTGGGATCTTGCTTGCCTGGTTGTTGACGCGGCTGATTCAGCGCCCAATTGGCGGCGAACCGGTGGAGATTGCCAGCTTGACCGGCCAAATCGCCGCAGGCGATTTAACTGTTCGCTTTACCGATACCGGCAAGGAAACTGGCATTTACGCTGCGCTGCGCGACATGGCCCGGCAACTGCAGGATATGGTCAGCCAGGTGACCCAAGCGACCGCGCAAGTCAGTTCGGCGGCGGCCGAGATCGCCCAAGGCAGCGCCGACCTGTCGCAACGCACCGAGGAGCAGGCCTCGGCTCTGGAAGAAACCGCCTCCTCGATGGAAGAACTCACCTCCACGGTCAAGCAGAGCGCCGACAACGCCGGGCAAGCCAATCAATTGGCCAGCGCCGCCCGGAACCAGGCCGAGCAGGGCGGCCAAGTGGTCGATCAAGCGGTCACGGCGATGAGCGCGATCAGCGCCAGCAGCCGCAAGATTGCCGACATTATCAGCGTCATCGACGAAATTGCCTTCCAAACTAATTTGCTGGCCCTGAACGCGGCGGTCGAAGCCGCCCGCGCGGGCGAACAGGGGCGGGGCTTTGCTGTGGTTGCTACCGAAGTACGCAAGCTGGCCCAGCGCAGCGCGGACGCCGCCAAGGAGATCAAGGCCCTGATCACTGACAGCGTCGCCAAGGTCGAGGATGGGAGCAAACTGGTCGAGCAATCCGGCCAGACGCTGCAAGAGATTATGACGGCGGTCAAGAAGGTCAGCGACATTGTGGCCGAGATAGCGGCGGCGGCGCGCGAACAGGCGTCGGGCATTGAGCAGGTCAACAAGGCCATTTTGCAGATGGATCAGGTCACGCAGCAAAACGCTGCCCTGGTCGAGCAGACCGCCGCCGCCAGTCACTCGATGGGTGAACAGGCCCAGGAACTCCAGCAGTTAATGGCGTTTTTCCGACTGGATCAACAACAGACAAAGGGCGCTATGCTGAATACCCAAACAATGGCTATTTCTTCGTCTAAACAACAGTCGCCTGCTCAATCCTGGTCTGTCCGTTCGCCAACAGGCAATCAACCGAATGGGAAAGGAGAGTTTATTAAATGGAGCGACGCGCTGAGCGTCGGCGATGTCATGTTGGACCAGCAACACCGAAAACTGGTGGAAATCATCAATGCTTTGCATGACGCCATGACGACGCAGAGCACCCAGGCTCATATCAAGGCGCTGTTGGATGGTCTGGTTGAGTACACACAGCAGCACTTTGGCTATGAGGAAGAGCGGATGAGGTCGGTCGACTATCCTCATCTCGTCAGACATCAGGCGCTCCACGCTGAACTGCTCAGCCAGGTCGGCGCGCTTTATGAAAAATTTAAGAGCGGTAAAAAGATTAATATGGAGCTAATGAAGTTTCTTAAGGATTGGCTGATGAACCATATCCAGAAACATGACAAACAATATAGCCCTTTTCTGCAAGAACAGAGATAAAATACTGGGAACGCTGGTTGGCCTGGATGCAGTTCCCTCGCGGGAACTGCAAAGTAATAAGCTGGCTTTTACGCAATCGCTAAGCGCTCTTGAGCGATTCGACCAAATCAATATATTGCTGCATGGCGTCTTCCTTCGAGACGCCTTGCATCTTGGCCCAGGCATCGTACTTGGCGCGGC
>JAGRHM010000464.1 GCA_020445005.1 Candidatus Competibacteraceae bacterium
GGCGCCCGGCAAGGGGTTGAAGTGATCCTCCAGCCACTGCCAGACATTGCCGAACACATCATGAAAGCCAGCGGTGGTCGGACGACCGGCCTGGACCGGGCTGGAGGAACTGCAAGCGAGGTTTGTATTCCAGCCCCATTCCTGCATTAAAGCCGCTCCGTCGCAGTTCGTCACCGGATCTGCTGCAACGCCGAGCGCAGCGGCCTGTCGCTGCTGATCAGCACGCAAGGCTTGGTGTTCCGCTTCGCTGAGTAAGCGGTAAGGAACGCCGTCCTGCGCAGCGCGCCACGCGCAGTAAGCCTTGGCTTCGTGATAATTCACCTCAACCGGCCAATCCCACGGCAGGTCGATGCTTTCGAACAGGGTGCGCAGCCGGTAGTGGTGTAAACCGGCAGGACCGTCGGGAATCCAGAAAGTTGGCTGCTTGAGGTTGCGAAACGCACGCCATTCCCAACCGGCGTCCGACCAGTAGCGCGGTTCCCGGTAGCCGCCGGCGACCACAAAAGTATGAAATTCGCCATTGCTGATCAAATAGCGACTGGCCTGGAACGGTTGCAGGGGGGTCTCACGCCGACCGTATTCATTGTCCCAACCGTATGAAGGCCAATCCATCGGTTTGCCCAGCGTCACCGCTTGACCCGGTACGCTAATCAGTTCGTTTACCCAATAATCACGGCCTGCCTGGGGTGGAAAAGCCGCCGACCGTCCCGCGGAAGAATGCAGCTTCGGCCATTCGGCGGGACGTTGCACCCTGTTCAACGGCAATTCGCGAATCAATACGGAAGAGGTTTCCAGATGAATGCGCTCATGCTCGAAACCCATGAACAACGCCCAGAGCGGGTCATTCTGCGTAATCGGCGGGTGATTGGACGCTAGGCCGGGATGGGTTTCAATCACCCGCCGCACGATGGCGTAAACCTGCTGACGGTAGGCGTGAACTTCCTGAATGCTCGGCCAGAGCATTTCGTTTTTGGACATGTCATCCCAGCGCATCTCGTCCACGCCGGTTTCAAACAGTCGCTCGAAATAGGGATTAAGGGGTTCGGCGATCAGACCGGCAACCCGCAATTTATTGATGTACAGCGCCGGAGGGTGACCGTAGTAGAAGATCATCGGGTGACGCAGGTGATGGTAGGGTGGGCGGTAGAAGGCTTCTTCGCCCCGCAGACCGGAGAACAGTACTTCGGTCAGGGTCCAGCCATTATCGAAATAGTCCAGAGTTTGTGTCCGGCTGCACGTCGCCAGATTAGGCAACGCCAACGAGGTGATTGTCCCGTCCGGCTGGCAGCCAGGACAGTCGCACGGGATGCGGCCCGTCCACCACCAGGAAGGACGGGGGCCGGTCAACTCTGCATCAAGATCGCCGCGCAGATTGCTACGCCAGGGTTCGTCGGTGGGTTTAACAGCATTCGCGGACAGGGGTGGCGTGGTCATGGTCTCTCCCGGTAGATGGGTATCGGGACCGACAGGGCGGCGCCCGATATGCCGAGCCAGCAGACTTGTTCCCTTCGTATCCAGGGCCATGAAAAAACAATTGATTCTGTGAAAAGGCGCTGAAGTCGGGTTGAGAACAGCTCTGATTCAGGGTTCTAAAACATCACCTAAGAGAATTCTGCAAGCGGTATTGGTTCCCCGAAACCTTTATACCCGGTCGATAGGCACCAGGAAAACCGGGATGCCGGGATGCCGGGCTTTGATCAAAACCTTATGCGCGACCGAACCCATGAACATTTCTCCCAGGGCGGTTTGACCGTGGGAGCCGAGAACAATTAAATCGGCGTTGATCCGCTTGGCTTCGTCAATGATCACTTCCACCGGGTGACCCGCGACAACGCGCATGTCGGCGACCACGGTCTCTGCTTCGGGGTGCAGATGCTCTTCGCAGAATTTCTCCAGACGCCGATGCATTTCCTGGTTAACTTGCACAATGCCGGTTTGATGCAAGGTTTTCAGGGTGTCGGGCGGCACCAGGGTCTCAACCAGCGATTGAGCGTAGTCGCTCATCGGTTCCAGTGCATGGATGATGTGGATCTTGGCGCTGTACTGTTTGGCGAGCGAGAAAGCATGATTAAAGACGTCCGGTCCATGAGGACCGAGGTCAGTCGCATAGAGAATGGTTCGAATCGTGTAGTCCATGGCGGGCGCTCCGCAAGACAAGGCAAACGGGGAAAGGATCAGTAAAACTTTGCCAAGGATAACACAAGATTATTCTTCGGGGCCGAAGCACCGGGCATAGTCGCAACAGACCGCGCAGGAGGGCGCGCGGCAGAGATAGACGCCTTCCTGAATGCACAGTTGCTTGTAAAGAAATTTCTTCCATTTCATATCGCGGTCGTTCTTCGCCGCCAGAGCCGGGAAATTGCGGATCATCAGCTCGCTCAAATCCCGGCGCGACCATAGGCCCAAATCCTGCCAGAGATGGTCATTAGCCATGCAACCGGTGGCGACAATGACACTCATCCATGACTCCGATTCATCCTGCCCGGCCTGATAAAGTTGCAGCAGTTTGATCAGTTCATCCAGTTCTTCAACCAATCGGGAATCCCATTGCGGAAGAAGGCGCGGGGGCATGGTCAACGGTGGGGCATCGGGGAAATGCCGCGCCAGGAGGGTGGTAAATTCATCGAATGGCAAACCCAGGCCAATGGGCAATGATCCGCCGCCGTTGGCCTGCGTCGCCAGCATTCGCGCTAAAGCATCGTCGTTCGGCAGACCCTGACGATGGATCATCAGAGCATGGTATGCTGCCTGCCGGGGATCCATGTTGGCGGGGAGCGCCAGGGATTCAAGCCGCGATGACGCCATGCGCAATGACCGTCAATATTCGACCAGGATTTCTTCGTCCCGAATGATCATCTGACAGGCCAGCCGCCAGGGGGGTGGGATGTCATCCACCAGGATGCGGTGAATATCCTCATCGGTCAGTTTGCCCAATTCTTTTAACAGATTTCTTTCCTTCTCGGTCGGCGGCCCGCTCATACGCGGTTTCTTGTCGAGACTTGACACCTTCACCAGGCAAGTACCGCACTCACCATCCTGGCAATCGAAAGCAATTGGAATCTGATTCGCCTTGGCAATTTTCAGCACCGTTTCCGTATGGCTGCCAGCGGCGGCGTAAACGGTTTTGATTTTATGCTCAGGGTTAGAGAAAGTGATCATTGGCATTGGCGTCATCTCCTGAAAATGATTGTGT
>JAGRHM010000465.1 GCA_020445005.1 Candidatus Competibacteraceae bacterium
ATGGAAGGCGGAGTCGGCGCGCTGGCGGTATCCGCGGGTTCCGCAGCGATTACCTACGCGCTAATGACGATTGCTGAAGCCGGCGACAACATCGTCACCACCTCCACTCTGTATGGCGGCACCTACAATTTGTTTGCCCATACTTTGCCGCGCTTCGGTATCGAGGCGCGCTTCGCCGACTATCGCGACATCGAAGGCATGGGTCGCCTGATCGATGAAAAGACCAAGGCGGTGTTTTGTGAATCGATCGGTAATCCGGCGGCGAATGTGGTTGATTTTGGCGCACTGGCGGCGGTGGCGCACGCATATGGCGTACCCCTGATCGTCGATAACACCGTGCCCACGCCCTATCTCTGTCGGCCGTTTGAGCATGGTGCTGACATTGTCGTCCACTCCTTGACCAAGTATATGGGTGGGCACGGCACCAGCCTGGGCGGCGTTATTGTTGATTCCGGACGCTTTCCCTGGGATCAGCACAAGGCCCGCTTCCCGCGGCTAAACGAACCCGATCCTTCTTATCACGGTGTGGTGTATGTTGAGGCGCTGGGGCCGGCGGCGTTTATCGGGCGGGCGCGGGTGGTGCCGTTGCGCAATACCGGCGCGGCGATTTCGCCATTCAATAGCTTCCTGATTTTGCAGGGTATCGAAACCTTGCCGGTGCGCATGGACCGCCACTGCGAAAATGCGGTCAAGGCCGCGGAATACTTGCGCAGCCATGCCCAAGTCGCTTGGGTTAAATACCCGGCGCTGGCGGACAGTCCGGAGAGGCCGCTGGTGGACAAGTACATGGGCGGGCGCGGCTCCAGCATCCTCAGTTTCGGCATCAAGGGCGGACGGGAAACCGGCGCTAAATTCATCGATGCGCTCAAGCTGGTCACCCGACTGGTCAACATTGGTGACGCCAAGTCGCTGGCTTGCCATCCGGCGACGACGACGCACCGGCAATTGTCGCCGGACGAATTGGCCCGAGCCGGAGTCAGCGAAGACCTGGTGCGGTTATCCATTGGCATTGAGCATATTGACGACATTCTCGCTGATTTGGAGCAGGCGCTGACGGCAGCGCGTTGATATTGCTGTAATCTTCCACTCCCCTCGCCCGCAAGCGGGCAAGGGGTCGAGAGAGAAAGATTGCCCGGTCAAGGCTGGCGGGAAAAAGTCTCGATGGCGGCCAAAATATCCTCCTTGCGTCCAGCCAGGGCTGCCTGTCCGGTTGCGATGATTTCCGGAATATATTGAACATCCCACATATTGATCGGATTTTTGAAAGGAATCTTGATCATGATGATTTCATGCCCATGCATGTCAATGGACAGGGCCAGTTGAAAGCGGGTGATCGCGTCGCCCTGAATGGTGTAGTAATTGGACAAACACGCCATGTAGCTATTGGCCTGAATATTGATGGGATCATGGAAAATAACGGCGATGATGACATCCATGCCGCGTTTCACCGCTTCCATAACGGGCAGTGAGGAGGTGTAATAGCCATCGCCCAGCCAGCGGCCATTGATCTGAATCGGCGGCAGGATCGGAAAGACGGCGCTCGATGCATAAACGGCATCGACTAGCCAACCTTGTTCCATGATCACCCCTTCGCCTGTTTCAATATCCGTGGCTTGGAGCAGGGTTTTAGGATGTAACTCTTCAATTCGGCGCTGACCGAACATCTCATGAAATGCATGTTTAAGTTTCCGGGGATGGATCAGGCCGGATCGAGTATTGAACCGGCCAAATGGCAACCCCGCCATGCCGAGCAGCGCCCGGAAGCTAATCGGCGTAAACAGGCTGCGCTGGGCGACCTTGCCGATGATTTTCAATATTTGCGCAGTATCATAGCCACACCCGCGCAAAGCGCTCATCACGCTGCCGCCACTGCATCCCACCAGCAGATCGATGGAAATGCCGGCCTCGTCCAGAAATTCAAACAATGGGATGGCCGCTAGCGGTTTAATGCCGCCACTGGACAGGACGACGGCGACTTTCGGACGGGAGGATAATTCCTGGAGACGCAAGTCATTGGAAGGCATTTTAAATCCGGATCGTGAGTTTTCAGGCTGATATGGTATTTTAATCTATTTCGTTTCACCGCCAGCCATTGCCAGGAAATTGCCGTGATCGCCGAGTCTTACCAGCCACAAGCCATTGAAGCGGAAGCACAACATTATTGGGATGAACACCGGGTTTTCGCCGTGCGCGAGGAGCCGGGCCGCGAGAAATTCTACTGCCTGTCCATGTTCCCTTACCCCAGCGGGCGGTTGCACATGGGTCATGTACGCAACTACAC
>JAGRHM010000466.1 GCA_020445005.1 Candidatus Competibacteraceae bacterium
TTTTCGGGCGATCCGACTCGTCAAGTGCCAACCATCCCGCGCCCGGATTTTCTCAAAATGAAACGGCTCGGTGAGCGGACCGATGACCGTTTCCACGAGGCGGCGGGTTCTCGTGAGTTGCTGGACGACCCATGGGGGACGAGGATCGATCCTGTTGGCCCGCAAGGGGGGTTGCAAGTCGATCCCTGTCGTGGCCAGCTCCGTTTGAAGAAAGGCGCTCAGGTACCCCTTGTCGCCGATCACCAAACCCTGAACGCCTTCGGTTAAATCCCACAACGCCTCGCGTTCATCACCGGTCGCGGGGGTCACCGTACACGCCGTGATGACCCCATGGATCGTGACCATCAAATGACCGTGAAATCCATAATCATACTGCTCTTTTGCCGCACCATAACCGAAGTCCGCCGCCGCGGGGAACCACCGGCATTGCGGGGCGCGAGTCAACGCACACACCGGCATCGGGCCGCCATCCACCAGGCGAATCGGGTCGGTCGCCGCCCCCAACTCGATCAGCAGTTGCTGATGAAGTCGTTGCTTGATCACCCACAGATTGGCCGCCTGCTGGGCAAACGTGGTGCGTGATCCCAAGCCCGGAAACCACGACCGCCAATGGCGACCGAAGTACTTCCAGATCCCGACATCGGTATCCAACCCCAAAAACTCGCCGACCACTTCCAGCGTGATCACTTCGCTATCCGTCAGTTGGGGGGCAAAGCCGCGCGGGCGTAAGCGGTAATCCCCAAGTACGGAATTCGTGTGTTCTGCTACCCAACAAAACACCGTGATGATCAAGTCTTCAAGCGGCATGGCGGTCTCTCTGTGTGGTTGAGGTGGTGGGTTCCTCTCCGCTTAGCTCACATCCCCATGTCGCATCCGCCTGCTCTCATCTCCTCTCGAAAAAGTCGAACATCGCGTTAATGAGGTTTTCTACAGTTATTAGACAATTTGATTAACGCTTAGTCTGTTGATAATGTAGGGATAATCATTGGCAAGGCTACAGGCAGGTCAGGCCGTTGCGCGTAACCGCGTCAACAATTCGCCCAGATTTCGGTTAGCCGCCAGATCGACTTCCGCGCCGTCGTGGAACCGGGCGTTGCGTTCTACCAGATCGAGATAGGCGCGAATCCAGTCGGTGTAGTAATCTTGGTCATACGTCGACTGGCGTTCGCTGAGTTGCGGACCGCCGCGCGGCACCACCCGTGGCGGGAATATCGGCCGTGGACCGTTCTCCAGCGGCAGCAGGGGCCGCTTGTCCAGTTCCAGCGCGTCATAGCCCAGAAAATCCACATAGCGGTTCAGCAGGTTAGCCGTGAGCCGGGCCGGAAGGGCCACAATTTGCTCAAATTTCATGCGAAACCCGGTGACCTGCCGGGTTTGCGCCACAATCCGCTCTTCCAGCTTCACGCGTTGCGCGCCGCTGATCAATTCCTTGACGAACTCAGCCATCAACGCCTCAGGCACCCGATAATAATCACAACGCGACTTGTCACCGCTCAAGTCCTGTAAATCCCGCATCCATTCCGCTACGGCCTCACGAGCGAATAACGCGGCGTCATCCTTGCGGGTTTCTTCTTCCGCCTTAGCGTCAGCGGAACCAGCGAGTCCCAACAACGCTTTCATCTTTCGGGTATCCACCGCCGTGCCGATGGTCGGCGCGCTCACACTCTGCTCATCGTCAGGCAACCGGGTTTCAATCCGGTAGTAGATGCTCTCCAGATCATCGCTATCCGTTTGCAATGAACGCAGCAATTCCCCGAAGCGCTGCTCGCCCGCGCAGTCAATTAGCCGGGCCGCCACTTGTCGCGCCGCTTCCAGGCGTTTCTCCAGTTCCTGTTCCGGATTGTCGCTGACATGGTAATGGTCGATGCGCTCGGCCATCTGCTCACGCAGTTGCAAGGTCTGTCCGGTCAATTGCTGGCGTTTAAGTTCGGGGTTGCACAGCGGGCGCAGATTTTGCGCCAGATAGGTGA
>JAGRHM010000467.1 GCA_020445005.1 Candidatus Competibacteraceae bacterium
CGGGCGTCGTGATAGACCCGGATACGTAAATCAGGCTCAGCCACCGGCGGACCTTGCTCCTGGCTAAACTGATAGGTCAGAATCAACTCACTGGTATAGCGGCAGCGCTCCACGACGCGCAGATGCAAATCCATTCCGCCGGACGCGTGCGAGACCCGCACCGCCGATGTGGGGGGCATGGTCGGCAATAAACGGCGCATGTTAATGTAATTGCACTCATATAAATCCATTAACGCCGAAAAGCCGCCAGGCGCATCGTGCGCAAGCCACTCGGCATGAGGAGGATGGAGCATGATCATCTCTTTACGCGCCCGACAACGGCAGTGATTCCAGCCGCCAGCCCAAGGCATCGCAGCACAAGACACTACCTTGCTCATACCAGTCGCCCAACACAGCTCGTCGCATGGGGTGGCTATCCAGCGTCCACTCACGAATAGCAGGCCGATGCGTATGGCCGTGAATCAGCTGCTCAACCCGATGTTGTTTCATGATTCGGTTCACTTCCTCACGATTGACATCGGTAATGTCCATAGCTTTCTGCCGGGTCGCTTGCCGGCTGGTTTCCCGCATCTGGCTAGCCAGCGCTCGCCGTTGCGTCAGAGGCAGGGCCAGCGTCTGCGCCTGCCAAGCAGGATCGCGAACCTGAGATCGAAAGGTCTGATAGTCGACATCGTCGATGCAGAGCGTATCGCCGTGCAGCAATAAAACCGGCTCACCCGCCAGATTGATCACCACGCTTTCCGGCAGCAACCGCAGACCGCTAACCGCGGCAAAATGTTCGCCGAGCAGAAAATCGCGGTTGCCGTGCAGAAAGTATGCGGGAACTCCGGATCCGGTCAGTTTACGCAGACCCTCTGCGACCTGGCGCCCCAGATCGTCGTCGTCGTCATCCCCAATCCAGGCTTCGAACAGATCACCCAGGATATACAGCGCCTCAGCCTGGCGGGCGCGCTGTTCCAGAAAAGCCAGGAACAGCGCAGTGATGGCCGGCCGTTCCGGTTCCAGGTGCAGGTCGGAAATGAGCAACGTGGTCATACGGCTACGCGCTCATTCGTCGTTGACTTCGGCCTTGATGATCGTCACCTCTTCAACCGGCACATCCTGATGGCCGCGCCGACTGGTGGTGGCGACGCGGGCAATGGCCTCGACCACGTCCATACCCGCGGCGACCCGACCGAATACGCAATAGCCCCAGCCCTGACTGGTCGGCGCCTGGTGATCAAGAAAGTTGTTATCCTTGAGATTGATAAAGAATTGTGCGCTGGCCGAATGAGGATCGGAGGTGCGGGCCATGGCGATGCTGCCCACTACATTTTTCAGGCCATTGTTCGCCTCGTTCTGGATGGGGGTGCGGGTCGGTTTCTGGCTCATATCGGATTCCAGACCGCCGCCCTGAATCATGAAGTTGGGGATCACTCGATGGAACAGAGTGCCATCATAAAATCCTTCGCAAACGTATTGGAGAAAATTGGCGGCAGTCGCCGGAGCATGTTCGTGATCCAATTCGATACCGATTATGCCCAATGAAGTATGCAAGTTAACCATGGAAACAGGACTCACTCTTGCGGAGGTTCAGACGAAGGGGCAGGTTCGGGGGCGGGTTCAGCTTCCGCTGCAGCAGGCTCCGACCCGTCCAGTACGGTCGCCGACTCAATGACGATCGGGGTGACAGGAACATCGCTGAGCCGGCCGCCAGGACCGCCGGAGCCGGTCGGCGTCTGACGGATCTTATCGACGACCTCCATGCCATCGACCACTTTGCCAAATACCGCGTAACCCCAGCCTTGCGGAGTCGGGCCGCGGTAATCGAGAAACGAATTATCCTTAACATTGATGAAGAATTGGGCAGTGGCGGAGTTCGGATCGCTAGTTCGCGCCATGGCGACCGTTCCACGCCGGTTTTTCAGGCCATTATTCGCTTCATTCGCGATCGAAGCGCGGGTCGGCTTCTGCTGGAAGTCGGTGGTGAAGCCGCCGCCCTGGATCATGAATCCGTCGATTACCCGGTGAAAGATCGTACCGTCATAGAAGCCGGCGCGAACATAAGCAAGAAAATTTTCAACTGACTTAGGAGCTTGCTTGTCAGCCAGCTCCAGGGTGATGGGACCCAGACTGGTGCTCAGTCGGACCTGGGTATCTGCCAGAGCCGTGACGCTGGATAGACCCAGGGTTAAAGCCGCTAACAGGGGGAGTCGCTTGTGCATGGAAGAGTTGCCCATTATGGAAATGACCGGATCATCATAATACGGTTTTGGAGAGAATGCGGCTTACCCTTCGACGGGCAACCTTAAGGCTTCGGATAGACTGTCAAGTTCCGTGATGCTGGATTGCACGCGGGCCAGGGCCTCCATAGCCTGTTCGCGGGTGATGCCCAGGGTAAACATCGCCAAGGCCGGTAAGCGATTATTCGGTTCATCACTCACGCCAACATGGTGCAGCAATCGATTAGCGATGAGCACCAGGTTGGAGTATTCGGCATAGGGTTGTGTGCAGTCCTCATTATGGTGCCAGCGCACTGCAGCAATCACCTCCTCGGGCATGTTCCACGATTGCATCAGCCAAGAGCCGATCAGCCAGTGTTCAACGCCCAGAACGTAGCGTTCGACAACGCTGAGCGGCACGCTCTGATTGACGGCCAGGAAGCGGTTGAACAGGAAAAAGTGGGCGGGAAAGACATGGCCCAGCACCAAATAGCCGAAGTTGTGGAGCAGGCCACACAAATACGCCAGATTCGGGCTTACATTCAATGGTTCGGGAAGCAGTTTGGCCAGCTCGCTGACTAATGAAGCACAATAGATGCTGTGCCGCCAGAAAGTTTTCAATCCTACCGGACCATCGACGGGTATCTGAAAAGTATGGCCCATGCAGGAACCGAGTAGCAGGTTCAGGGTGTTTTCGATCCCCAAGACTTCTTCGATGGCGGTATGCAGGGAATCCACCGCGCCATAATAACCATGCAGCGGCGACCGCGCCCAATACACGACTTGCGCGGCAAGACTCGGGTCCTGTTCGACGACTCGGATGATGTCAGTGACCAGCAGGCCTGGCTGATTGCGCAGCTTGAGAATCCGTTGCGCGGTTTCCGGCATGACCGGCAACTCGGTGATCGCTTCGATGCCTTCTTGTAGCTTGGCCGGCGTATAGCGCCGAGTCAGACTGGACAAATTTTGCGGGGTGAATGATTGTTGACTGGCCAAGGAATCGAGATTATCGGTCGATACCGCGAACTGTCCCCAACGCGCCGAATTCAGCATCTCGCGAAAATCGCCCGCGCGCATGGCGACCAGGACCTCCCCGGCGCCGCCGTCAAAGTAGATTTCCGTATTTGTGTCCGCAACCAGACTGACATCCGCCAGCGCAGGAATGGCGAACAAACCAGGCAATGGAGGATGGGAACCGGCTTTGCAACCATATTGTTCGAAGAGCTGGTGGGTTTCGGCGCCGTAGAGCGGTTCCAGATCGCGCCGTAGTGATTTACAAAGTATAGAAAAATCAAGAACATAAGTGCATGGCAAAATCACCATGACCAACCCTGCTGCGTCCTTCAACAAGACGACCCGCACCATTTGCCGGATGGCGATGTCAAGTTTCACTGCGGCCTGAATAAGCGTTTCAGTTGATGGGCAATCCACCAGTCGATAGGGATAACCCTGCTGGTTGAGATGGATCCGAACGATGTCAGGAAGGTTCATAGGGATAATTTTAGCGAATCGTCTAATTAAGATAACTGTCATATCCCTCCAAATTATAGCGTCAACCGTATCCTGTTTTGACCTCATTAATCCTATAAAGTAAAACAGTTTAAATAATAGTTGCTTGGCATGGAGTCGTGGCGCGTGGTCAGGGTTCTGCGCGTTGGATATCAACCTGCCGTTTGGGCAACTCGGTGTAAAAATCGTACTTGGGCTTGGAGGGATCGGCTGCTGGTTCCGGCATGCTCACCGGTGGAGTCGGCGGCGGTTGTGCAGTGGCTGGGGCAGGGGGCGTGAGAGGTATGGGCGGCGGCGCAACCGCTACCGGAGGTTGCTGGAAGCGGTCACCCTTGATATAGGCGAGGAGACCGCCAAACAACCCTATCAAAATAAGGGTGATGACCAGTATGCCTAGCCGGCGCACCGACTGGCGGCGTTGGCGGGGAGAAACGGATTTATAGTCACGGCGGATACTCACCTCACATGACCTCCGGAGCCGAGACGCCAAGCAGGGTCAGACCATTTTTAATCACCTGCCGGGTCGCCAGGCTCAAATTCAACCGCGCGTCGCGCAAGGCGTCGTCATCGACCAGCATCCGGTGTTCGTTGTAATAGGTGTGAAAGGCATTAGCCAGTTCCCGCAGGTAGTGAGCCAATTGATGCGGTTCGTGGTTGAGGGCCGCCATTTCCACTATTTCCGGGTAACGGGTTAGTGCGATCAGCAGGCCCTCCTCATGAGGTTCGGTTAACCGGGCCAAATGCGCTTGACCACGCTGTTCATCACGGGATAGCCCTTTCTCGCGCAACTGCTTGAGAACGCTGCACACCCGGGCATGGGCGTACTGAATGTAGTAAACCGGATTGTCCCTGGACTGTGATTTGGCTAGATCCAGATCAAAATCCAGGTGCTGCTCGCTCTTGCGCATGACATAGAAGAAACGGGCGGCGTCGTTGCCAACCTCTTGACGCAGTTCGCGCAGGGTGACAAATTCACCCGAACGGGTGGACATGGGCGCTCGTTCGCCATTGCGATAAAGGATGGCGAATTGCACTAGCAACACGTCCAGTCGATCCGGATTTTCACCGATAGCCTGGAGGGCGGCTTTCATCCGGGGGACGTAGCCGTGATGGTCCGCACCCCAGACGTCGATTACCCAGTCGAAGCCTCGTTCGAATTTCTCCAGATGATAGGCGATGTCCGAGGCAAAGTAGGTGGTCTGGCCATTTTCGCGCTCGACCACTCGATCCTTCTCGTCGCCGAAGACGCTGGAGCGAAACCACAGCGCGCCTTCCCGTTCGTACACATAGCCGGCGTCGCGCAAGCGGT
>JAGRHM010000468.1 GCA_020445005.1 Candidatus Competibacteraceae bacterium
CTTTTGTCTTTTTAAAAAGCCCCGCCGCTTGCGGCGGGGTTCTTTACTCGACCGCCATCAGCGCACCGCATCGGTCGCGGCGGGCGGTTCTTGGCTTCATTGCTGAAGCGAAAACGGCCCGCTAACACACAGCCCTTCATCCCCGGATCGCAGGTGCGTCCCTTGACATGCTGACACGTTCCATTGAGTTCATGCGGACAACCCCAGCCGCTCATGAGTCCTCCTTCTTCAACGCTAGCTCTCTCCTCATAAGGAGGGGAGAGAAGACTAAGTGCTTACATTATCGATCATTCAGCCGACCTGCTGCCGCGGGTCCAAAGTATTGCTGAGTAAACTGATAATCGGGCTGATTGTAGTGGTAGCAGACCTGTTCGGAACGGACGCAGCGTACACCGCCTAACGGTGAAAAAACATCCCCTGATTGTTTCTGGCCGCCTTCCCGTTGACCGCCGCCTTGCTTGCCGCCGCCTTGCTTGCCGCCGCCCTGTTGACCGCCGCCTTGCTTGCCGCCGCCCTGTTGACCGCCGCCTTGCCTGCCGCCGCTCTGTTGACCATCGCCCTCACCTTTCCTGGATAGACGTTTTTCCAAACGCTGGGCCGCCTGATCGCCATAACGCTGGCGGGTCTGCTCGACGCTTGGACCGTTTCGATCACGGCAAATTTGTTTCTGATCATCGCATTTGACCCCCTTTTCAGCCTGGGCTGTTATGAAAGGAGTCGAACCCAGCAGGACGAACGCGCTTACCATCAGCAGCGTTTTTATTAGTTTCATGATCTAAACCTCGCCTATTCTTAAAAAGTTAAGTGACTGCACTACCCATCATTGGATGGTTCCGGCTGACGGGGCAATTATCCTGCGAATGATCTTATTAACATTAGCTGAACATCGATTGGAAGTGAATGACCGTACTGGTCGTTGCTTTATCCACAGGATGATTTTTAACAATCGCATACAAGGGAGGCCACATTTCTCGACAATGAGGTCTGAAAGCGGTAAATAGCACCAAATGCGTTGAAACAGGAAACAGGCATCATTTTAGCCTCCCGGGAATCCACCCATGCAAACCATGCAGTTTAACTTTCGAACCCTGTGCCGCAATGCCGCTGAACGGGGTGGCCAAATGCAACAGCGCTTGCTGGATGCGCTGGATGCGCGACATTCCGTCAAAACCCTGCCGGAATTCGGCATCGAGCGCGCAGCGCAACTGGCGGGTTGTACGGCTAACCACATCCGCAATCTGGAGGCGCGCGGCGATTTGCCCGAACCGCGCACGATTGAGGCGGGTTCAACCCAGCGTCGAATTTATAACTATAATGAAATCAATATTATTCGTGAGATAATTGGTAAACGACCCGAGCGTCCGTCCGGTGCCGGTTGTGTACGGGTCGTGTTTTCCAATCTGAAGGGCGGCGTGGCTAAGACGACCATGTCGCTGCACTTCGCGCAGTATCTAGCGCGTGAGGGTTACCAGGTGCTGCTGGTGGACGCCGACCCCCAGGCGACGATCACCGGTGCATTCGGTTTTATCCCTGATCTTGATCTCGATGATGGCGACGATCTTTTTCCGGCCCTGACCGAATCGCCAGCGCTCATCGCCGACGCCATCAAACGCACACACTGGAATAATCTGGAGCTGATTCCCGCGCGGCTCGCATTGCAATACACGGATTGGCGGTTGTCGCAACCGGAAGAGCGCCAGAATGACGCCCTGGGACCGCCACCGGTCCGCTTGCATCGGGCGTTGA
>JAGRHM010000469.1 GCA_020445005.1 Candidatus Competibacteraceae bacterium
GGCGCAGCATTGCCGGGCTGCTCAGACCGCGGTGTTCATTGTACTGAGCTATGACGGAACGATTGTTTGGGAACCCGCGCTGACGGGCGACGAGAGCGTCTGTGCGTGGGTCAATCGCCACCAGCGCACGGATAAAGGCTTTGGCCCGGCGCTCGGGCCGCAGGCCGCTCCCGAATTCGGGATGATGCTGGAACGTCTGGATTATCAGGTCGAGTTACGTCCCAGTCCCTGGCGGTTAGGGCCTGAGCAAGCAACGCTACAGGTGGCGCTGCTGGAGGGTTGGATTACTGCGGTCCGTGAGATCGCCCCGGATGCAACGGAGTGGCTGAATGCGTGGGCGGCGCAGCGGCGCGGTTTGATCGAACAGGGAGCTTCGCGGTTGACGGTGGGCCATTGGGATTTGCTGGCTTTGAGGAGTGGATCATGACTGACGTTTTAGCACCGGTCCACCGCTGGACCCGGCAGCAATACGACGACATGGTGTTGAATGAGATTTTTCGACCGGGAGAACGAGTCGAGTTGATTGAAGGAGTAATTATTGATATGTCGCCACAAAAAAGCCGGCATGCAACCGCAATCTATTTAGTGGAAGAACGATTGCGCGAGGCTTTCAAGAGTGGGCATATCGTGCGCGCCCAAATGCCGCTGGCGCTGGATGATCACTCTGAACCCGAGCCGGATGTCGCCGTAGTTCCTGGTCAGGCGCGGGACTATACCCAGGCTCATCCAACGACTGCGGCGCTGGTCGTCGAAGTCTCTGACGCAACCTTGCGGCTGGATCGCCAAACCAAGCAGGCGGTCTATGCCCGAAATGGTGTTACTGAGTACTGGATCGTTAATCTTCAGGATCATCACCTGGAAGTTTATCGTGACCCCCAAGGCGACCAGTATCGTTCCCGGATCGTCCTACCACCTGGAGAGCAGGTTGCGCCGTTGGCCCGGCCGGATCATCTCATCACAGTGGCGGATTTGCTACCGTAGTGGTTTAGTCCATCAGGCATGGTCGTTCAGCGCCGCCGCCAACAGTCGCGCCGTCACGTCGACCACCGGAATCACCCGGTCATAAGCCATCCGCGTTGGGCCGATGACGCCGAGTACGCCCAGCACCTGCCCTTCCACGCTATACGAGGCCGTGACGACGCTGCATCCTTCCAGCACCTCGAAGCCGGATTCCTCGCCGACAAAAATTTGGACTCCTTCGGCATGCAGGCATTGATCGAACAAGTGCAGCAAATCGCGTTTGTGGTTGAAGGCTTCGAATAACTGCCGCAGCTTGTCGAGATCGGACAGGTCTGTGTACTGCATCAGATGCGTTTGGCCGGCCACCACATAATCCTCGCCATCCGGCGTCGTTTCAAAGGTTTGTTCCGCTATTTCCATGACGGTCTGCATCAGGCGGTCGAGGCTGTCGCGGGCCTCGCGCAGTTCCCCCAGCAAAGCTTCGCGCACCTGCTGAATCTCCTGGCCGGCAAACTGGGCGTTCAAATAGTTCGCCGCCTGTTGCAACTCCCCGGCGTTATAGGGCCGGCGCGTCTGGATGATGCGGTTTTGCACCTCCTGGGTGTTCAGCACCAGGATCACCAGCACCCGCGTCTCGGACAGCGGCAAAAACTCGACATGACGCAGAGTGACCACATTACGGCGGGGCAGCATGACAATCCCGGCTAACTGGGTGACTCCGGACAGTAGATTTGAAACTGAACGCGCTAACTCAGCATTGCTTTGCACCGGTTGACCGATGTGGCGGCGCAGGATTTCCACTTCCTGATGACCCAGCGGCCGCAGGCGCAACAATGCATCGATGAAGAACCGGTAACCCCGGGCGGTCGGCACTCGGCCTGCCGAGGTATGCGGGGCGCGTAGGTAGCCCAGTTCTTCCAGATCCGCCATTACATTGCGCACCGTCGCCGGACTCAAATCCAGACCCGCATCGCGCGCCAGCGTCCGTGACCCGACTGGCTGACCGTCGCGAATGTAGCGCTCGACCAGCGCCTTCAACAAATGCTGGGTGCGTTCATTGAGAGCGGGTTGATTGATCGTCGACGTGGACTCAGTGCTGTGTATCCTGGAATTTTCCATGGTTGGCGCCTTGGTTTAGTTCGCCAAAAATAAGGGGTATCAATGAAAAATAAAAGGAAAACCCTTTCATTGACGACCATTCGTCCGGTTCGCCACTGCGGCATGCAAGGTTTCGAGAGCCCGATTGTACTCAAAAGCATTGATTTGCCGTTCAAGAAGTTCTGCATCCCCGCCAAAACTGGCGTACAACAACGGCGCAACCTCGCGAAAAAATGGATTCGCCTGCATGTCGTCCCTGGCCAGCAAGGCTTCAAGCTGAGCCACGGCCCTTTGTAACTGCGTTTCATCGATATCCTGCCCGGCGCTGCTCGCCGGTGGTAAGCATTCAGTCCTCTCTCGCCCTGTCAAGGGGCAAAGGGTTAGGGGGAGGGGGAGCGCCTCGCGGTGTGCAGACGGCCTGAATGGGCAAGGCGCTTCCGGCTGAGACTGTGCGGTGTGACAACTTCGGCTCAGGCGCACGCACAACCAGAATGTGCTGCCAACGCCCGGTTGACTGTCCACGCCGACTTCCCCCTCCATCATCTGCGCCAGACGCTGGCTGATGGCGAGTCCTAACCCGGTGCCTCCATAGCGGCGGGTGGGTGAACTATCGGCTTGCTCAAAAGTCTGGAAAATCCGCTCCTGACCTTCCGGCGCAATACCGATGCCGGTATCCTGGACCTCGAAACGCGCCAGAAGATGACCCGCCTGCGCTTCGACCTGGCAGGCTTGAATGACGATAGCGCCCTGTTCAGTGAATTTCACGGCGTTGCTGGCAAAATTGAGCAGCACCTGCTGCAAACGCGCCGCATCGCCGTGCAACCATCGAGGCAGCGCCGGATCGATGTCATATCGCAACTTCAACCCTTTCGCCGCGGCTTTCTCACCGATCTGGAGGGCAACCTGATCGATGATGAAGCCTAGGTCAAAGTCCACTGGATGCAAAGTCATCTTGCCGGCTTCGATTTTTGCGAGATCAAGAATATCGTTAATCAACGCCAGCAGGTGTTGCGCCGCGCTGGCTATGTTGTTCAATAACTCCAGGCGCCGCTGTTCAGAAAGGATGCCCCGTAGCAGATGGGCAAACCCGATAATCGCATTCAGGGGGGTGCGAATCTCATGGCTCATG
>JAGRHM010000470.1 GCA_020445005.1 Candidatus Competibacteraceae bacterium
GACTATTTCAAGCTGCTGCGGGCCAAGCTGCGCTGGGGCTTGAGTCCGGAAGCTTCGCCATTTATTTGAACTCGCCGTCATGCTGACCCAGTTGCGCATTCGCGATTTCGCCATTGTTGAGGAACTGGAGCTGGAACTAACGGCGGGCATGACCGCCGTCACCGGGGAAACCGGAGCCGGCAAATCCATTCTGGTCGACGCCATTGGTTTGTTGCTGGGCGACCGGGCCGATAGCGGCGTGATTCGGCATGGCGCAGAGCGGACGGATATCAGCGCCGTGTTCGATCTCGACGCCCTGCCGACCGCGCGAGCTTGGTTGACGGAGCGCGACCTGAGCGATGCCGGGGAATGCCATCTGCGCCGGGTCGTGGCTCGCAATGGACGTTCCCGCAACTACATCAATGGCGTTCCGCAACCGGCTCAGGCGCTGCGGGAGCTGGGCGAGCGGCTGGTGGATATCCACGGCCAGCATGAACACCAGTCGCTGTTGCGACGCGAAGCGCAGCGGCAATTGCTGGACGACTACGCGGGCAATGCGGAATTCGTCGCCGAGGTTGCAGAGCATTACCGAAGCTGGAGCCGGTTGCGCCAGGAATGGCGCGATTTACGCCAGGCCAGCCAGGAGCGCGACGCCCGGCTGGATATTCTGCGTTATCACCTGCGGGAACTCGCGGCGCTCAGTCTGGCCGAGGGTGAGGTCGCCGAACTGGAAGCCGAGCAGAAACGGTTAGCCCACGCCAGTCAATTGCTGGAGACCGGGCAGCGGTTGCTGGTTTGGCTCAGCGAAAGCGATGAAGATGCGGTCGCTGACCGGCTGAATCAGAGCTTGCGGGAGCTGGAAACGCTGAATCGGCTGGATGAACGCTTGCACCCCGTGAGCGAACTGTTGAACGCCGCGCTAATTCAGGTGCAGGAGGCCAGCGGTGAGTTGCGCAGTTACGTCCAGGCCCTGGACCTCGATCCTGGGCATTTGGCGCAGATTGACCAACGGTTGAATGCCGCTCACCAACTGGCGCGCAAGCATCGTGTCGATGCCGGGGAATTGCCGGCGTTGCGGGCGCGGTTCGAGACCGAACTGGACGGGTTGGAGCATAGCGAAACCCGGCTGGATGCGTTGCAGCAGGCTGTGAAAGCGGCGCGGGTGACTTATCAAGAATCGGCTGATCAACTGAGCGAACGGCGGGCGGCGGCGGCGCAGGAGTTGGGTGAGCGCGTTTCACAGGCGCTGGCCGGTTTGGGAATGCCTGGAGGGCGTTTCAACATCACTCTGGAACGACTGGAGAAACCTACGGTGAGCGGACAGGAAGCCGTCGAATTTCTGGTCAGCGCCAATCCGGGCCAACCCTTGCGGCCTTTGTCCAAAGTTGTATCCGGCGGCGAACTGTCACGGATCAGCCTGGCCATTCAGGTGATTACCGCGCGCGCCGCGCGCATCCCGACGCTGATTTTCGATGAGGTGGATACCGGCATCGGCGGCGGCGTAGCAGAAGTCGTGGGTCGGCAATTGCGCACCCTGGGCGGCAACCGGCAGGTGCTGTGCGTGACCCATCTGCCACAAGTTGCGGCGCAAGCCCATCAGCAACTCAAGGTGGAAAAGCAGACGGATGGCGAGAATACCCACACTCAGGTCCTATCATTGGAGATCGGGGAACGAATCACGGAAATCGCGCGAATGCTAGGCGGGCTGGAGTTGACGGCGAATACCCTGGCCCATGCGCAAGAGATGGTGGAGAAAGCGGCTGTATCGATAATGGAAGGAGAATCCTAATGAACTGGCAAGAAGTCTGTGCAAATCCGCATCTACGCAATCTGCCGTTTAAAATTGAATTGAATGAATACGGGCAGGTCGTCATGTCTCCAGTGAAGGTTTATCACTCGGCGTTTCAGGGAGAAATCGAATACCTGTTGCGCTTGCTGCTGCCGCATGGCCGAACTCTGCCGGAATGCGCGATCGCAACTTCCAAAGGCACCAAAGCGGCGGATGTCGCCTGGATTTCCCCCGAACGCTTCCAGATCGTTCGGGAAGAAGATGAATGTTCCATTGCCCCGGAAATCTGTGTTGAAGTGATTTCATCCAGCAACTCGAAGCGGGAAATCAGCGAGAAAATCGCCCTGTATTTCAACCAGGGGACGTTGGAATGCTGGACCTGTGACGAGGGTGGGAATATGCAGTTTTACGCCCTAGGCGGACCGCTGGAAAAATCGGCGCTGGCGCCGGATTTTCCAGTCCGGGTTGATTTGTAAAAAGCAGGCTCATCGTCCACCGCCAAGCCTGTACAGACAAATCGAGGATTCCGCCATGCCCTTCAAGAACTCCGCAACGCACTATGGCTCGGTCACCCGCTTCCTGCATTGGTCCGTCGTCGTCCTGTTCCTCTGGCAATATGTCAGTGCCGCAATCATGACCCATCTGGCGAAGGACAAGACGCTGCTGAGTTTGACCCAGGGCGACTTCTACAACTGGCATAAGTCCATCGGTCTGACGCTGTTAGCTTTAGCACTGGCGCGGCTGATCTGGCGCAAGACAACGCCACTGCCCGACTGGGCGCCGACCCTGTCGCTGGCGGAACGGGCGTTCTCCCACTGGAATGAAGTCCGTCTGTACTGGTGTATGTTTCTGCTGCCCATCAGCGGCTATCTGTTCGTCATGGCGGGGGGATTCGGAGTCAAGCTGTTTGGCCTGTACGATTTGCCTAATCCCATCGGCAAACAGGCTGGGCTGGCGACCACGATGATGGCGGCGCATATCGTCCTGGGCTACGCCGCCGTGGTGTTCATTGCCTGGCATGTCGGCATTGGTCTGAAGCACCACGGGTTCGACAAGGACGGTTTTTTGAACCGGATGTTGCCATTCAGGCGGCCTTGATCTTCTCAAACCGGTAATGCGAGACGCCCCATTCCTCGCCCTGGCGATAGCCGAACAACTCGGCGCAGGCCATAAAGAACACCCGCCAGCGCCGGAACCAGCGTTCCGCCTCATCGGGACCATAAGTTTCCCGAAACAGGCGCAGAATTGCCTCCCGATGCCGATCCTGGTTCGCCAGCCAGGCTTCCAACGTGCGTTGATAGTGGCGACCGTTGAGATGCCATTGTTCTTCCAGGCGCAAATCACCCTGGAAGCGCGGCAATAAATCCCGCGAAGGCATCAGTCCTCCCGTAAAAAAGTAACGCCCCATCCAGTTATCCTCACTCTCAGTTTCGAAGGAATAGGCCATCGAGCAGTGGGTAAAAATATGCACAAACAACTTACCGCCCAGTTTCAACCAGGCGTGGATGCGCGCCATCAATTCCTGATAGTTGCGCATGTGTTTGAACATCTCGACCAATAACACGCGATCAAACCGCCGATCCGTGTAAAAATCGTTCATGTCAGCCGTGATGACCTGCACGTTGTCGAAACCGCGTTCCCGGCAGCGCGCCTGGATAAACTCCCGCTGCGAGTTGGAGTTGGACACGGCGACAATCCTTGAATCGGGATAGAACTCCGCCAGCCACAGGGTCAGCGACCCCCAGCCGCAGCCCAATTCCAGGATGTCTTGAGCAAAGTCCAGCTCCGCGCGTTCGCAGGTCAAAGCCAGCATCGCGGCTTCGGCGGTTTCCAGATCCTTGACTTCCTCCGGCCACCAGCAGGCGCTGTATTTCAAGCGTGGTCCCAACGTTTTCTGAAAAAAGCCGACGGGCGCTTCGTAATGCTGTTGATTCGCTGAAGCCGTGTGCAAGGCGATTGGACTCTTCCGCAGCTCCGCCCCCAACTGGGACAGAGCCGCTTCCCGCGCCCGATCACCGCCGGTTATTTCGCCCATTCGTATCCGCGCGCGCAACAGGCGCCGAATGCCGATGCGGATCAGCCCGTCGGGGATATAGCCCCGCTCCATCAGATCAATCGTGGTGTTGAGCATTGGCAACCTCCACTCGTACAACCACTCGAATAGTGACATGTTGGCAATAAATGCACTTCCCGCCGTTGTTGTGGTCTTGTTGAAAGCCCCTGTTCATTGTCTCGGAAATTTCCATGCTGCGTGTTGTCGTCATTATTTGTGGAATTCTGCTTGGCCTGCTGGCGACAGCGATTCTAATCGCCAGCAATCACAGTCATGTACTAGCCGGACTGCGCCATGTAATCACCGATCCCTGGGGTATCGTCACCCTGGTTGACCTGGGCATTGGCCTGCTCTTTATTGCGATCTGGTTGTGGCTGGTGGAGCCGGTGCGCTGGCGGGCAGTGGTGTGGATCATCGCTTTGTTCCTGCTCGGTAATGTGGTCACGCTGGCGTATTTGCTATGTCGGACCTGCCAAGTGCGGCACTGGTCGGAATTGTTTTTGCCTTCCCGTTTCAGCGAGCGGCGATAAGCAGCAACCGCAGCATGATCAGCGCCAGTTCCCGGCAACCATCAAACGATTCGGCCAGCGCCTCCAGCGCCCGTTCAGCCTGGGGTTCTCAATACTCGGGCCTATGATGGTTGGCGTAATTGGCGTAGCGTCAGGCGGCTTCCAGGTGCGCGACCCGCAATTGCAACCGGCGCTGGCCTTGCCACTCATTTACATCAAGCTGATAGGCGATGCGCACCCGCGCCGTTCCTGGACGAAAAGCGGCGACCTGATTGAAGGCGACCGCTTCCAGTCTAGCGCCGTTGCCTGGCAGGCGCAGAAACAGTTTTAAATGCTTCTCCTTCATGACCTGGTGAGACAGCACCTCGAACACTCCGTCGAACAGGGGTTCGGGAAAACCCTGACCCCAGGGGCCGCCCTCCCGCAAGAGTTCCGCAATCTCCAGGGTAAATTCGTCGGGCGCCAACTCGCCATCGCTCAGCAATCGGCCATGCAAATCATCGTCGCTCAGCCACTGGCGGGTCTCCGCATCGAACGCCTGATTGAATAAGTCAAAATGCTCCATCGCCAGCGTCAATCCCGCCGCCATGGCGTGGCCGCCAAAGTGACTGATCAATCCCGGATTTTGCGTCGCCACCGCCGCCAATGCATCACGCAGGTGCATACCCGGCACCGAACGCCCCGAACCCTTGATGTTACCGTCCCGATCGGTGGCGAACACGATGACCGGCCGATTCAGCCGTTCCTTCAAACGCCCAGCGATAATTCCGACGACGCCCTGATGCCATTCAGGATCGAACAGGCACAGACCGAACGGCAGATCGCCCACCTCCGGCGCAAGTCGGTCAATCCGCGCCAGCGCCTGGGTTTCCATTTCCACCGTGAGTTCGCCCCGTTGCCGGTTGATCTCGTGCAACCGGCGGGCAATCTTGCGGGCGGCCTCCAGATTGTCGCTGAGCAGGCATTCAATACCCTGACTCATATCCTCCAGGCGACCGGCGGCATTCAGCCGGGGACCGAGATAGAACCCGATGTCACCCGCGCTCAAACGAATTTGTGGGCGACTCGTGACCTCGCACAGAGCCGTAATGCCGGGAACGCAATACCCCTGGCGAATGCGGCGCAGTCCCTGTTCCACTAAAATACGGTTATGGTGGTCCAGACGCACCACGTCCGCCACTGTGCCAAAGGCGACCAGATCGAGAAACCGGGCAAGATTCGGTTCCGCCAAACGGCGTTCGGCGAACCAGCCGGCCTCGCGCAATCGCGCCCGCAGCGCCATCATGACATAGAAAATAACGCCCACGCCGGCAATGTTCTTGCTGGGAAATGCATCCCCCGGCAGATTGGGATTAACGATGCCTTCAGCGGGCGGCAACTCCGAACCCGGCGAGTGGTGATCGGTAATGAGTACTTTCATGCCGAGCGCTTGCGCGGTCTTAACCCCCGCATGACTCGAAATGCCATTATCGACCGTGATCAGCAAATCAGGCTGATCTTCAGCGGCGATCGTGACGATTTCCGGGGTCAGGCCATAGCCATGCGCAAAGCGATTCGGGACGCGGTAACCGACCCAGGCCACGCCCATCGCCCGTAACGCCCGGACCGCCAGCGCGCAACTGGTCGCGCCATCAGCGTCAAAATCGGCAATAATCAGCAAGCGCCAGCGCTCGCGCAAGGCAGTGTGCAACAGATCAACTGCACGCTCCATATTCAACAAGGCTGTGGGCGGCGTCAGCAGTCGCAACTCCCGTTGCAGTTCATGGGGAAGACGCACCGCGCGGGCCGCGTAAATGCGTTGCAGCAAAGGCGGCGCCGGTAAACCGTTGCACGGTTCGCAAACGCGACGGACAATGGATTTGAGCATGAGAACGGGTGATCGATGGGAACGAGGTTCAGCGGTATCGCCACTGCATGATCAATGGCGAATTCAGTTTGCGACCGCAGGATAACAAACTACCAATCTGTTTGAAATCCAGTATCATTCTCGTTAGTCACAGTCGCATGGGGAAGGCAGGGTGTTCGATCTGATCAAGGCTGGCGGTTGGCTCATGGCGCCGATTCTGGCCTGCTCGTTTGCTGCGGCGCTCATCATCTTCGAGCGGTTGCTGGCCTTGCGCCGAGCGCGAGTACTGCCGGAGCAACTGCTGGTCGTCCTGCGCCAATGGGTCGAATCAGGCGCAGTCCGTCCAATGGATATCAAAATCTTACCCCTGAACTCGCCACTGGGCCGCATCGTTGCCGTTGGACTAGCGAATCGGCACCGGAGCCGGGATATTCTTCGCGAACGGGTCGAAGACATTGGCCGCCATGTTGTGCATGAACTGGAGCGATTCCTCAACACGCTGGGCACGATCGCCGCCATCAGCCCATTGCTGGGTTTGCTCGGCACGGTGGCGGGCATGATCAAGATTTTCCAGATTGTTTCAGTCCAGGGCAACAGCAATTTCAGCCTGCTCTCGGTGGGCATCGCTGAAGCCTTGATGACGACCGCCGCTGGTCTGACCGTGGCGATTCCCAGTCTGTTGTTCTATCGTTACTTCCAGGGTCGCGTGGATGAACTGGTGGTGCAGATGGAACAGGAGACCCTGGAATTGATTGACGTACTCGATAGTCCGACGTCCAGCCCATTGCTGGCCGAATCTTTCCCTACCCCCACTCCCGAGAACACGGATGAATCTCCGCCCCCGCCGCCGTGAGGACCCGGAACTCAATTTGATCCCCATGATTGATGTCGTGTTGGTGCTGCTGATTTTCTTCATGATCGCCACCAGTCTGCGGCATGAATCGGAGCTGGAGATTAACCTGCCTGAAGCTTCGGGATCACCCATGCCGGGCGATGTGGCGCCGTTGGAAGTCAGCATCGATGCGCAAGGCCGCTACTCTATTCATGGCGTTCAAGGGCAGTTACTGGACTCGACGGCTGGCGGGGAAGCGTTAAGAGAGGCTCTCCGGCAAGCATCCCGTGGACAATCCTTGCCGCTGATTATCAGCGCCGATGGTCGAACGCCTCATCAAGCGGTCGTGACGGTGTTGGATATCGCCGGACAACTGGGCCTCCGGCGCGTCGCCATCGCGACCCGCAACGCGCCGGAAAAAACGCCTTCGCCTCTCTCGCTGGAATCCTTATCATCGCCACCGGACCTGTGAACATGACCTGGCTGGATCGTTATGGATATTCGCTCAATCTGGTCGCGGTCCTGCTCTGGCCGCTCAGTTTGCTGTTTAGTGTAATGGTGCGGGTACGCCGCTGGCTGTATGCATGGGGGATATTGAAAAGCGCCGCCATGGCGGCGCCGGTCATCATCGTCGGCAACATCAGCGTGGGCGGTACGGGTAAGACGCCGCTGGTTGCGCACCTGGTCGAGGTGTTACGAAAGGCTGGCTATAAGCCTGGCGTAGTCAGCCGGGGTTATGGCGGTCAATCCAGGCAATGGCCGCGTCATGTCACTGCCGACAGTAATCCGCGCGAAGTCGGCGATGAGCCGGTCCTGTTAGCGCAACGTTGTCATTGTCCCGTGGTTGTAGGGCCAGATCGCGTCACCGCGGCGCGGACCTTGATCGCTACCTATCAATGCAACGTTGTCATCAGCGATGATGGCTTGCAGCATTATCAACTGCATCGCGACATCGAGATTGTGGTCATTGATGGAGCCCGCCGGTTGGGCAATGGCGCCTGTCTGCCCGCCGGTCCGCTACGCGAACCGCCTTCCCGCTTGCGCACCGTCGATTTCATCATTGGCAACGGTGCGGCGAGCGACGGCGAATATCTGATGAGCCTGCGCGGTGAAACCGCATTGAATCTGCGCGATCCCTACATCACGGTGGCGTTACCTGGTTTTCGCGGAAGCGTGGTTCATGGCGTGGCGGGCATTGGCAATCCAAAGCGTTTTTTCAATTATCTGCACCATGCCCACATTTGCCACAGCCG
>JAGRHM010000471.1 GCA_020445005.1 Candidatus Competibacteraceae bacterium
ACTGGTTGGATCATATTAAATGGACAGCGGACGGACTGGTTCCCGCCATCGCCCAAGACGCTGCTACGGGCCGGGTGCTGATGATGGCCTGGATGAACCGTGAATCGTTGCAACGCACGGTAGAATGCGGGGAAGCAGTGTATTGGTCCCGTTCCCGCAAGCAACTCTGGCATAAGGGGGAAACCTCGGGCCACACCCAAAAAATCAAACGCATCCGATTGGACTGCGACGCGGACGTATTGCTGCTGGACATCGAACAAATCGGCGGAATCGCCTGTCATACCGGAAGGCAAAGTTGCTTTTTCGAGGAACTGCGCGACGGTGCATGGATCACGGTCGATCCGGTGCTGAAAGATCCCCGCGAGATGTACGGTTCATGAGCGATAACATCCTGCGCGAGCTGGCGGCGACTCTGGAAGCGCGCAAACAAGCCGATCCCGGCAGTTCCTATGTGGCTAAGCTGTACGCCAAGGGCCTGGACGCCATTCTCAAGAAAATCGGTGAAGAAGCTGCTGAAACCTTGATCGCCGCCAAGAACGGCGATCCCGAACCCCTCGTGCGCGAAACCGCCGACTTATGGTTTCACACCCTGGTCATGCTGGCGCATCAAGGTCTCGGTCCGGATGCCGTGTTGAATGAATTGCAACGTCGTTTTGGCGTGTCCGGTCTCGCTGAAAAAGCCGCCCGCCCTACCTACTAAAATTTCGCCCTTCTCCCCGTTATTCAGAGGCCAATCCTTATGCATTTCAGTATCTGGGAACTCCTGCTCATCCTGGTCATCGTTCTGGTGCTCTTTGGCGGCAGTCGGCTGCGCAACCTCGGTTCCGACCTCGGTTCCGCGATTCGCGGCTTTCGCGACGCCATGAAGGAAGGCGGCAAACCAGAAGCCCCGGAGGAAGAAGACCCGAAAAAGCTTGAACAGTCGACTGTTCAGGGATCGATAGGCGGCGACGCGACGGCGGGTCTGCGCGATCCGTTAGCCAAGGAACGCGACAAGGTTTAATTTGCGGACCACGCTGGCATGTTCGAAATCGGTTTCTGGGAACTGGCGCTAATCGGCGTCGTGGCGATGATCGTGGTCGGTCCGGAGCGCCTGCCCGGATTGGCGCGCACCGCCGGCCTGTGGCTGGGCAAAGCCCGGCGTATGGTGGCCGAGGTCAAGGCGGAAGTGGACCGGGAACTGCACCTGGAAGAAATCAAGCAGTCGTTGCGCGAGCAGGGCCATCTGGCCGAGATCAACGATATTAAGAAAGATCTAACGAACCGGGTCAAGGAGATTCAAGACGATCTCCAAGCTGAATTTGATGACCCGGGTCCCCCGCCGGGCTGGCGACCCGGCGCGGTTTCAGCGCCGCCGCCGCCGGATTGGCAACCGTCTGCTTTGAATTCCCCGGTGAAGGAAGCGACCTCTACCCCGGTTTCACTCCAAAAACCAGCGCCATCCGAATCTCCCACCTCGCCTGCTGCGAACTGAAATCGTGTCCGACACCGATCGCGAACAACCCTTTGTCAGTCATTTGATCGAACTGCGTACTCGTCTGCTGCGCATGGTGGGCGGCGTCTTGCTGGTGTTTGTGGTGATGTCGCCGTTTTCCAATCCGATCTACAGTGCGCTTGCCGGTCCTTTAACACGGCATATGCCGGCCCAGAGCAGCATGATCGCCATTGATGTGCTGTCACCGTTCCTGACACCGCTGAAATTTACCCTGATCCTGGCAGTGTTCGTTACCATGCCGTGGATTCTTTACCAGATATGGGCCTTTGTTGCGCCGGGTCTTTATCAGCGCGAAAAACGATTGGCGATACCTGTACTTTTGTCCAGCACGATTCTGTTCTACTGCGGCATGGCGTTCGCTTACTTCATCATCATGCCGATTTTCTTCGGCTTTATCACCACGACTGCTCCAGAAGGTGTGGCGGTGATGACGGACATTAACCGCTATCTCGATTTCGTCATGACGATTTTCTTTGCCTTCGGAGTCGCATTCGAAGTACCGGTCGCTACGGTCATCCTGGCGCTGGTGGGCATTCTTTCACCCGAGGCGATGGCCGCCAAACGGCCTTACGTGATCGTGGGCGCTTTTGTTATTGGCATGTTGCTGACTCCGCCAGATGTCATTTCACAGACCCTGCTGGCCGTGCCGATGTGGATGTTGTTTGAAATCGGCATTTTCATCTCCCGCCTGTTGCTGCGCCGCCGGCGCGAAGCCCAAGCCCCCGCCTCGGCTGCTCAGGGGCAGTGAGTCTGATCGATGTGCTGGATGACGTTTAATGCAAACCGTGTACTTCCGCCTCAGCCTGACTGCCGAGCAGATACGCAGTTATTATGAAGGCGTTGCGCGCCAGGTTGTCGTGCGGGCCAGCGA
>JAGRHM010000472.1 GCA_020445005.1 Candidatus Competibacteraceae bacterium
CGGTTGACGATGCGGCCGATGTCGGTGGGTTTGAAGCGGCGGTTGTCCAGCACCGCGTATTCGCGCGCCAGCAGGGTCGAAATAATCGCAGCATACGTTGAGGGCCGACCGATGCCATGCTCCTCCAGTGTCTTCACCAGACTGGCCTCGGAATAACGCGGCGGCGGCTCGGTAAAATGTTGCTCGGGACGCAACGCCCGCAAATCCAGCCATTCACCCTGCTTCAGAGGCGGCAACGCCCGACTCTCATCCTCATCGCTCTGATCATCCACGCCTTCCTGATAAACGGCCATGAAACCAGGATCAGCAATGGTCGAACCTGTCGCGCGGAAGATGTTGCCCGGCCCACATTCCAGATCGACCGACACGGTATCCAAAGTCGCTGGAATCATTTGGCAGGCCACGGTGCGCTTCCAGATTAATTCATACAGCGCGTGCTGATCGGCGTTTAGATGCGTGCGGACGGTTTCCGGCGCGAGGTTGATTGTGGTAGGACGGATCGCTTCATGCGCTTCCTGGGCGTTTTTAGCCTTGGTCTTGAAAATCCGGGGACTGGACGGCAGGTTGTGTGCGCCATACCGCTGGGTAATGAGCGTCCGAATGTCATTGAGCGCATCCTGGGCCAAATTGACTGAATCGGTGCGCATGTAAGTGATCAAGCCCACCGCGCCACTGCCGGTATCGATGCCTTCGTACAACTGTTGAGCGACTCGCATGGTGCGTTGCGTGGAAAACCCCAGCTTGCGCGAAGCTTCCTGTTGCAGCGTCGAGGTGATGAAGGGCGCAGCGGGATTGCGCTTGCGCTGCTTGCGCTCGACCCGGGCGACGCGCAGGCGGCCGATCGCCCCCTCATCGGCGCTTGATCCAGGCGCCGTCAATTGCGCGCGCGCCGCATCGAGTAAGGCTCGTTCCATGGCTTGTGCCTGTTCGCCATCGGTTACGCTGAATTGCGTCAGTTTCTCGCCGGCGTATTCCAGCAACCGGGCCGTCACCGGCTGGCGGGCTTTGGCGGCGTCCGCTTCCAGCGTCCAATATTCCCGCGCCTGGAACTGCTCGATCTCTTCCTCGCGCTCAACGATCATCCGGAGCGCGGGCGATTGCACCCGACCTGCGGACAAACCGGGGCGGATCTTCTTCCATAGCAAGGGCGACAGGTTAAAGCCAACGAGATAGTCCAGCGCCCGTCGGGCCTGTTGGGCATTGACCAGATCCAAGGACAGACTACGTGGATGCGCAACGGCCTCCTGAATCGCCCGCTGGGTTACTTCATGGAACACAACGCGCTGCACGGGCTTGTCACCCAGTAAATCGCGTTGCCGGAGGATTTCGCACAAGTGCCAGGAAATGGCTTCGCCTTCGCGATCCGGGTCAGTCGCCAGATAGAGCGCCTCGGCCTTGGTTACCGCTTTGGCGATGGTCTCGACATGACGTTCGCTTTTATCATCGATGATCTGGTACTTCATGGCAAAGTCGTGATCAGGATCGACCGCGCCTTCCTTGGGTACCAGATCGCGCACATGGCCATAAGAGGCGAGAACCTCGAAGTCCTTGCCCAGATATTTCTTAATGGTCTTCGCCTTGGCCGGCGATTCCACGATGACCAGATTTTTACTCATAACTTTATTGGGGGGTTAACGGAAACAAAAATGACGCTTGGAAGCGCGTCCGGCCATAATTAAAGAAGCACCCTCGGCATAAAACCCGCTGGCGCGGTAGGCTTCGACGCAGCGGCGGAGAATCCTTCACCGGATAACCTAAGCGGCTGTCTAAAAACCAGACTTGGTGAAATCAAACACTTGCTTATTGTGAGAGCCGACTCCCACAATCAATCAGTGAATTTTTGCAAGCTTCTAATGAAGGTAGTTCGGAATCCCGTCAAATATCAATTCTTCCATCCAGGCGTAGGCTTCTTCCTGACCCGGCTGATTGAGCAACACCATCAGGATAATCCATTTCAACTGATGCAGATCGATGTCCTCGGTTTCCAGCGCCATCACCCGGTCAATGACTCTCTCGCGGGTTTCCGAATCGAGAATGCCGCTTTGTTCCAAAGACAGCAGGAATCCGCGACACTCCACATCCAGCCAGGCCTGTTCAGCCTGGATATAGATACGGCATGAACCGGGGTTCACTGGCAGTGGGATAGACTGGCGATCAACCAGACTGTCCAGCCAGTCAAAAGCCTGGCGCACTTCCTGTGAAGGAAACCCAGCTGCCAGCAGCTCGGTTTGGATGGATTCGCGATCCGGCTCCGCGTCAATATCCTGATCTATATCGCTCTGGAACAGATACATCAGCACATCCAGCATGTTTTCTTTCATTCAGAAGCTCGCCTTGAAAGCACAAAAGCCCCCGACCCATCGGGCGGGGGCGCGAGACGCGAGACCCATTTGGCCAGCGCGCAAAAACCACCACCACGCTATCGCGGGGCGGCGACCAGCATTCAACATTTCAGACGACAGTAAACACCGCCGGGAACCGCCGCAATGAATCCTTCCAACTCCAGAATTAAGAGCATGGAGGAAACCACTTCCGCCGTCAATCCGCAACGTTCCACTAACAGATCGATCCCACACGACTCATCGCCCATGGCCGCCAGCAATTGTCGATACTCTTCATCCAGTAAATCCATCGTCGTCCTGGCGGCTTCCGTCTCTGCTTCAGCCGTTGATTCAATAGCGCCGACCGCCGCTAGAGAACCCAGCTCTTCCAGAATATCCGTCGCGGTTTCCACCAATTTAGCGCCTTCGCGGATCAGGGCGTGACAGCCCTTGGCCAGCGGGTTATGGATGGAGCCGGGAATGGCAAACACTTCCCGGCCCTGTTCAAGCGCCAGGCGGGCGGTAATCAGCGAACCACTGCGCGCGGCAGCTTCGACCACCAGTACACCTAACGCCAGTCCGCTGATCAGGCGATTG
>JAGRHM010000473.1 GCA_020445005.1 Candidatus Competibacteraceae bacterium
CCAACCGATAGCTGGTGACTTGTCCGACTTTGATCGCGCGAAAATAGACGGGCGAACCGATATCCAGCGACCCGAGTTCGGCGGCTCGCAGGGTAAACCGACTTCCCGGCGTATCAGCGGTGATCGGCGGAGGCGTTTCCAATCCCTTAAACGCATAAGCGCGCTGACCCTCGGTCACCGGATCGATGGCGATATACGCACCGGCGAATAGGGTGCTGAGTCCGCTGACCTGACCTGCGGAAACCCGCGCCCGCTCGACCCAGAACCGCGTTTTGTCGGTCAGATAGCGTTCGGCGCCCTTAACCAGCTTAGCGGTCACAATGACCTGGGAGAGATCTTCGTTGAGCGTAATGTGATCGATTTGCCCGAATTCGACATTTTTGTACTTGAGTTTGGTTTTACCGGCTTCCAGTCCCTCAGCGGTGCTGAAGGTAATAGTAATGGTCGGTCCCTGCTCGGAATAGGTCTTGTAGGCCAGCCATGCGCCAATGGTGAGCGCGACCAGGGGGATGAGCCAGACCAGCGAAAAGCGGCTGCGTTGCTCCAGGACGACCTCGGGAAGAGGCTCGGTTGCGGATTTTTCAAGATGCGGTTCACTCATGCGATTGTTCCAGACGATCCCAGATCAGTCGAGGGTCGAAGGTGAGGGCGGCGAAAATGGTGATGACGACGACTGCGCCAAAAAAGACCGCGCCGGCTTCGGCGCGAATGGTCGCCAGATTGCCTAAATGCACCAGGGCGACCAGGATGGTCACCACATAGATATCGACCATGGACCAGCGGCCGACCGCTTCCGTGATGCGGTACAGTCGGGTGCGGTCGCGCGGTCGCCAGCGGGAACGGAGCTGCACCGAGATCAGCAGGTAGACCAGGATCACCAGTTTCAGCAGCGGCACCACCACGCTGGCGAAGAAGATCAGTAAAGCCAACGGCCACATGCCGTGCAGCAGCAAATAGGCGACGCCGCTCATAATGGTGTCGGACTGGGTCTTGCCCAGTGACGTCACCGTCATAATCGGTAAAACATTCGCAGGAATATAGAAGATGAACGCGGCGATGACCAAAGCCCAGGTGCGCGCCAGGCTGTTGGGTTTGCGCGCGTGCAGAGTCGCGCCGCAACGCGGGCAGCGCATGCGAACGCGGTCGTCAAGGTTAGCTGGCACCTTGCTTAACAGTTCGCAGGATGGGCAACTGATCAGCGATTGGCGGGCGGCGCTGGATGGCCAGGGCTTCAAGGCGCGTACCTTACTTTTTCCCAGATCAGATGGGGATCGAGGGAGGCCGCCGCCGCCGCCAGTACGAAAATCAGCAGGCCGAACGCCCACAGCGCCAGCCCTGGCACAATCGTCGCCATCCCCGCCAGTTTCACCACCGAGACCAGGATACCCAGCATAAAGACTTCCATCATGCCCCAGGGCGTGAGGTTTTGCAGCAGGCGCAAGACTCCCGCGAGATGCTGGGGCGCGCGCCCGACTTTGAGCGGAACCAGGATGTACAACATCAGCGTTAACTGCACAGCGGGCACGATGATCGTAGTCAACAACACCAGCGCCGCCAGTCCCCACATACCTTGATCGTAAAGATCCCTGACGCCGGTGAACAGCCGGGTTTGTGTGACTTGTCCCTGCATTTCGAAGGCCAGGAACGGAAACGCATTGGCCACTGCGAACAGAGTGAGGCCGGCCAGACTTAGCGCCAGGGTTCGATTCAGGCTGTCGCGTTTACTGCGATGCAGCACGGCCCCGCAGCGCGGACACCGGGCGCTGCCGCCGGGTGGAGGCGACTTGAGATGTTGCAGCAAATCGCATTCGTGGCAAGCAATGAAAGTCGGTTCAGTCATGACATGCGGGTATGCGGTGAATCGGGTTAGGCGGACGCACGGGGTTTGGGTTGAGCGCCTTTAGCGAGCGCGGGGTGATTTCTCCGGGGCCAAGACGCTTACGCCGTGATCAAGCAATACGCGCAGTTTTCTCGCCAGTTCGATCTTGTGATAGGGTTTAGTCAGGACTTCCACATCTTCAGCGATGTGGCCGTTGCCGACCAGGGCGTGTTCGGTATAGCCCGAAGTGAACAGGACGCGCAAACCAGGCTGGCGGCGTTGCGCCTCGGCCGCCAGTTGTACGCCGTCCATGTCGCCAGGCAAGACGATATCGGTGAATAGCAGGGCAATGTGTGGCGTGGCGTCCAGGATTTGCAGGGCTGTCACGGCAGTGCTCGCTTGTTGAGTTTTGTAACCCAGTCGCTCCAGGGCGGCCACGGCAAACAGGCGCACACCAGCATCGTCTTCAACCACCAGCAGCGTCTCACCCCGGCCCTGGAGCGAGCGATGTTCCGATGAAGTCGGTTCCGGCAGCGCCTTGGCGTCCTGATATTCAATGCGGGGCAGGTAAAGCCGCACCGTAGCGCCCTGGTCCGGTTCGCTGTCAATCGTGATGTGGCCGCCAGACTGCTTAACCAGACCATAAACCATGCTTAGACCCAGACCGCTGCCTCGTCCTGCGTCTTTGGTGCTGAAAAAGGGTTCAAAAGCGTGTTCCAGGACCTCGGGCGCCATGCCTGTCCCGGAATCGTTGACCGCCAGCATCACGTAGGGACCGGAACGCACTTCTCCCTGATATTCTGCAACCTGCTCCTCATCCAGCACCACATTCGCGGTCTCCAGCAGCAACCGGCCACCGTGTGACATCGCATCGCGGGCATTGATCACCAGATTAAGCAGGGCGCTTTCAAACTGTCCGGGATCAACCAGGGTCGGCGCGAGATCGATAGCCAGCGCCTTGTCAATGCGTATCGCCGAACCTAGGGTCCGCTGCATCAAATCCAGCATGCCCAAAACCAGCCGATTCAAATTGACAGGTTGCGCCAGTAAGGGCTGACGGCGGGCAAACGCCAGCAGCCGCCGACTCAGGTTCACGCCGCGATCCACCGATTTGAGCGCCTGCTGGGCCAGTTCCAGTAACCGGGGTTGCGCCGTCAACTGCTCATGCAGTAATTCCAGATTGCCCATGATAACCGCCAGCAGGTTATTAAAGTCATGGGCAATGCCGCCGGTGAGTTGGCCAATGGCCTGCATCTTTTGCGCCTGGCGAAGCTGGCTTTCCGCGTATTTGCGCTGGGTCAGGTCACGCACGACGACAATAGTGGCCGGTTGGTCATCGAAGCGCACATCCAGCGGCACGGTGCGCGATTCGAACCAGTGTCGTCCCGAGCGAGTGGGCAATTCGTATTCAGCAATTTGAATCCGCTGAGTTTCCAGCGCGCCGTGAATCAGGCTGAGAAAGAAATCCGCCATTTCCGGGGAATGTACTTCATTAAGTTGTTTGCCTTTTAGCAAAGCCGCTCCTGTCGTTATCAAGCTGTTCGGCTCCGCAAGGATTTCACAGTAGCGCCCGTTGTTGTCGACGACGAATACCTGATCGGGCAAGGCCCGGGTGATGGCGCGCAGGCGCGCTTTGCTGGCGCGCTGGGCGGTCTCCGCCTGACGGCGCACCTCAATTTCCCGCAGCAGGGTGGCGTTAACCGCTTCCAGCGCCCGGGCGCGATGCCAGGAAATCAGATAAGCGGCGACCAGCAGGCTCAGAACGGTCAGTGACAGGCCCCAGGCCAGGATATCGGCTAGGATAATAGCCCCGGAGCGTAATTCGAAAAGGAAGGTCAGGACGATACATAGCGTCGCTAGTCCCATCACTATCGCTGATAAACCAGCGGGCGGCCACCGGCGGATGCGCTTCTGTTTCAGCAGTTCGGCGGGAAGCATTTCCATGAGGCAATTGGTATTTTACTTTCTATTTTATCAGGATTTGGCGCGTCGATTGAGCAATGTGCGCAGCTTGCCGCCTAATTCGGCTTTACGATAGGGTTTGGCTAATATTTCCACCCCTTCCGCCAGTCCGCCGCCGCTAACCAGCATGCGTTCAGTATAGCCGGAGGTGAAAAGCACCGGCAGCTCAGGCCGGCGGCGAGTTGCTTCGGTGGCCAGATGTACGCCATCCATATCGCCCGGGAGCACGATGTCGGTAAACAGCAGCGCGATGCGCGGATTCAGGTTGAGAATTTCCAGCGCCGTTTTGGCATTGTCCGCCTGACAGGTTTCGTAGCCCAGGCTGTGCAGCGCCCTGATGGCGAACAACCGGACATCGACATCATCCTCGACAACCAGAATGGTTTCGCCGTGACCCTCGAACGAGACGTCGGCATCCGCCGGTTCAAACACGGCCGGAGCTTCGGCGTGAATCCGCGGCAGGTACAAGCGCACCGTGGTTCCACGGCCAAGCTCGCTGTAAATTGTGACATGGCCGCCGGACTGCTTGACCAGGCCATAGACCATACTTAGACCCAGGCCGCTGCCCTTGCTGGTCTCCTTAGTGGTGAAAAACGGTTCAAAAGCCCGCTCCAGCACTTCGGGCGCCATGCCGGTGCCCGAATCGCTGACCGCCAGCACGACATACGCGCCAGGCCGCACATCCTGGTGCGTTGCGGCGTAGTCCTCGTCGAGAACCGCATTGGCGGTTTCCAACACCAGCCGCCCCGCCTGAGGCATGGCGTCGCGAGCGTTGATCACCAGATTGAGCAGGGCGCTTTCAAACTGATCGGGATCGATATAAGTTTGTTCCAAATCCGGCGCCAGCGCAGTTTCGATCTGGATCGTGGCGCCCAGGGTGCGGCGGATGAGTTCAATCATGCCCAGCACCAGCTTGTTCAGGTCGGTCGATTGCGCCTGCAACGGCTGGCGGCGGGCGAAGACCAGTAAGCGGCGAGTCAGCGCCGCGCCCCGGTCCACGGCCCGCAAGGCTTGCAGCGCCAGTTCATACAAGCGGGGGTGAACCATCAATTGCTCATGCAGTAACTCCAGATTACCCATGATCACGGCCAGCAAGTTATTAAAATCATGAGCAATTCCTCCAGTCAATTGGCCAATGGCCTGCATCTTCTGGGCCTGCCGGAGCTGATTTTCCGACTGCTTGCGCTTGGTAATGTCGCGAGCAACAACAATGACGGCTAATTTCTCGGCGGACGAAGACTGGGACGAACCGAACAGACTCATCTGATCGTTGCTCACAATCGCAGTTTGCTGATCAACGAGCGGGATATCGAGCGGGGCCGTGCGCGATTCAAACCAGCGCAGCCCTGAGGTGGTGGATAACTCGTATTCGGCGACCTGAATTTGCCGGGTCTCCAGCGCTCGGTGAATGATGCCGATAAAAAATTCCGCCATCTCCGGGCTATGGACTTCACTCAGCAATTTACCGCGTACGGGAATGATGCCCGATGCGAGGTGATCGCTCTGACTGTTTGAAGTTTCCTGGCGCTTTTGCAGTCTTCGGAAACTCGTTTCGGACGGGAAACGACCCCGTGCCGGGGTGATGCGGTGGGCATCCCATTCCCGTCCAGCCGCCAGTACTTCACGGTAGCGGCCTTCGGCATCGACAACGAATACCAGATCAGGGATGGCGCGGGTCATAGCGCGCACCCGCGCCTCGCTTTCGCGCAGCGCTTTTTCCGTCTGGTTGCGGAATTCGATCTCTTGGGTCAGAGAGGCATTGGTGAGCGCTAGCTGAGTGGTTCGTTCCAGCACCCGTTTTTCGAGAAGCGCATTCGCTTCACGCAGCTCCATCTGTGTTTGTTGCATCGATGCGCGCATGTGGTTGAAGGTGCGCGTCAGTTCGCCGAGTTCGTCATTACGGCGCACCGGTAGATCCTCGGTTGGAAAGCCTTCTTCCAAGCGGCGGGTTGCCTCCGCCAGCGCTGCAATGGGACGCGCCAGGGAACGGGCGCGTTTCCGGGACATACGATACGCTACGGCCAGCATCGTCAGCGCGGTCATGACCAGGATCGAGATCGTCACGACACTGGTAAGCCGCGCAGCATGGACCTCTTGCTCCAAACGGGTTTCGGAATCGGCTGCCATCGCCGCGACTAGGGTGGTGACCCGGTCCGCCAGTGGATCGGTTTCCACCGCCATACGATGCAGGGCCAGGTTCCAGTCCGCTGCTTGACGGCGCTCGGTCATTTTTATGGCGAGCGTAGTAAAAGATCGCCAGTCCTGTTGAAAAAGCGTAAGCGTTTGTCTTTCATGGGGGGTCAATAGCGGATGTTCAGTCATCTCCGCAATCTGGGACTGCACGGCATCCAACCGCGCTGGGAGCGCTTCGGCGTATTGCAGACCGTTGATGCCCAGGATTTCTCTTAACAAAAGCTGAGTGTTGAAGACCGCACTCTGGATTTTCATAATTCGCACGAGTAACGCCTTGCGTCCCGGCGCATCGTCTTGCGCCTCTTCCTCGTGTTGTAATGCAGTCAGCAACATTTTCATTTTTGTAACATTTGATGTAATTTCAACCTGATAAATAAGCCGCGCCGGTTCATTGTCGGGCGTATGGGCCATGTCTTTTACCCACTCTTGGGACTCTTGTAACTCGGTCAAGAGCGTCTGCAGTTCAGGTAACCGCTCCAGAGTGCAGGTTTGCTCGAACATGCGCCGGCATTGCTTGATCATGGCGATGGCCGGCAGGATGTCCTGTTCCCAGGCAGTGCGCCAGTCTTCGAGAAAATGGGAGTCCCCCAGGCTGACCCAGCCGCGGAGACTGGCCAGCGAGTATTGCACACCGGCCAGCACCCGCAGCGAGGCCTGGACCATCGGCGCGCCTTCATGGGCCAGCAGGACGACCCGATTGCGTAATTCGTAGGTCGAGACCAGTGCGGCCAATAACATGCTGATGCCGACCAGCGCCACTGACAGATGGGAAAGCAACAGTTGCCGGTTTAAGGGACGCTTTTTCGTAGGGCATTCAGCGTTCCGGGGCAGCGAATTCATGGATGGCCTTTTCCAGGGACGCTGGAAATACGAGGGAATGGCACAAGGAGCAGGAGGCAACCCGAAACAGGGGATGCGAGGTCATCATGGTTTCCGGCAGCTCAGAACAGCACGCAACCGGGCGAGACTGAACGGTTTAACCAGCGTGGTTACAGTACGTAATCCATTGAATTCGGCCAGTGTTTTAGCATCGCTGGCATAATCCGGATTATAGCCGGTGGTAATGACGAGATCGGAGGCGTAGCCTTGCTGTAATAGCCAGAGCAACAGTTCATTGCCATCCATATCCGGCATGACCATATCGAGCATGATCGT
>JAGRHM010000474.1 GCA_020445005.1 Candidatus Competibacteraceae bacterium
CGGACCCGATGGCGGCGATGGCGGCGATGGCGGCAGCATTTATCTGGTCGCGCATGCGGAACTTAACACTTTGGCTGACTTTCGCTTTACCCGGCGCTTCCGGGCCGAGCGTGGTCAAAATGGCATGGGCGCTAATCGCACCGGACGCAGCGGCGCTGATCTGGACATTCTCACGCCGATTGGCACGCTGGTTTGGGATGCTGATACTAGTGAATTGATCGGCGATCTGGTCGAACCGGGGCAACGCTTGCGGGTAGCGCAAGGTGGCTTTCACGGTCTCGGCAACACCCGCTACAAAAGCAGCACCAATCGCGCACCGCGCCAGTTCAAGCCAGGTACGCCGGGCGAAGCGCGCAACCTGCGGTTGGAGCTCAAGGTCATTGCCGATGTGGGGCTGCTGGGGATGCCGAATGCCGGTAAATCGACCTTGATCCGCGCTGTATCTGCGGCCCAGCCCAAGGTGGCTGATTACCCTTTCACTACCCTGCATCCTCATCTGGGCGTGGTGCGGGTGGGGCCGTTGCAAAGTTTCGTAATGGCGGATATTCCCGGACTTATCGAGGGCGCCTCTGAAGGCGCTGGATTGGGGATGCAGTTTCTCCGGCATTTGGCGCGCACTCGACTGCTTTTACATCTGGTGGATGTCTCCCCGTACAGCGATAGCGGCGATCCGGTGCGAGATGTCGAGATTATTCTCGGCGAACTGATCCGGTATAGCGCCGAGCTGGCTGGCCGCGAGCGCTGGCTGGTATTGAACAAGCTGGATCTATTGCCAGAACAAGAGCGCGCAGGGTGCATAGCGGAGGTCGCCGCCGCTCTGAACTGGACGGGACCGGTATTTGGCGTTTCTGCGGTCAATGGCGCAGGAACGGATGCGTTGATCCAGGCGGTCATGGCGCGGCTGGAAGAGGCTAAAGGCTAAGAACTTAAAACTTAAAACTTAAAACTTAAAACTCGATGTTCAATAAAACACGCGGGCAATTGGGCGCAGCTCATCGCTGGGTGGTTAAAATCGGCAGCGCGATGATTACCAACGAAGGGCAGGGGCTGGACAATTTTTCTATCGACGCCTGGGTGGCGCAGATGGCGGATTTGCATCGGTCCGGTCGGGAATTGTTGTTGGTTACCTCCGGCGCGGTCGCTGAGGGGATGCGACGCTTGGGGTGGCCACAGCGCCCTACCGGTTTGGCGGAGTTGCAGGCGGCGGCGGCAGTCGGACAAATGGGCTTGGTGCAGGCTTGGGAATCGGCTTTTCAACGGCATGGCATTCGCACCGCACAAATCCTGCTGACCCACGAGGATGCTTCTGACCGGCAACGCTATCTGAATATTCGCAATACCCTGCGCACCCTACTGCGCTTGCGGGTAGTGCCAGTGATCAATGAAAACGATACGGTGGCTTTCGAGGAAATCCGTTTTGGCGACAATGACACTTTGGGCGCATTGGTGGCGAATCTGGTTGAAGCCGAGTTGTATGTGATCCTGACGGATCAGCAGGGACTGTATGACAAGAACCCGCGTCAGTTTGCCGATGCCTGCTTAATCAGCGAGGGCCGGGCCGGCGATTCGGCTTTGGAAAGCGTGGCGCGTGGCGGCGCGGGCGGTCTGGGCAGTGGTGGCATGCTGACCAAGCTGCAAGCAGCGGCTAAGGCCGCTCGTTCTGGGGCGTTCACTTTGCTGGCCTGGGGCCGGGAAGCGGATGTGCTGCGGCGCGTCGCAGTGGGCGAGGCGCTGGGAACCTTATTGCGACCGAGCCAGAGTCCGGTGGCGGCGCGCAAGCAATGGCTGGCCGTGCAATTACAGGTCCGAGGCCGCTTGCATCTGGATACTGGAGCCGTGCAGGCGTTGCGTACTGCGGGTAAAAGCTTGCTGCCGGTGGGCGTTACCGCGATTGAGGGTCATTTCGAGCGCGGCGATCTGGTGGCCTGTCTCGATCCAACCGGCGTTGAAGTAGCGCGTGGTCTGGTGAACTGCGATACCGAACGAGCGCTGTTACTGATCGGTAAGACTACCCGCCGGATTCAGGAGTTACTGGGCGCAATTGACGATCCGGAACTGATTCACCGGGATAATCTGGTGGTGGTTTAAACGCCTAACAGTTGTTTCAACTGGATCTTGACGTCCCCGACGATGAAATGCCTTGAATATCCGTTGTGGATTCGCCAACCTTGGCGAGCGTTTTTTTTCCATCCTTGGCTTCCGATTCCGCTGCCTGGGTCAATTCCTGGATGTTTTGATTAAGCTGTTCGACTTGCTGGAACAATTGCTGAATATCCTGCCGGGTGGGTACCCCTAACTGGCTCAGGGCGCGCGCGGTGCGGGCCTGGAAGACTGCTTCCAGCTTGCCCCAGTTGCCCGCAGTCTTGCTGCGAATCGCCTCGACGGCGTCCTGCGTTGCTTCAATGCTTTCTTTCAATTGCGCAGTTTTGGCGTGGATGGCCTTTTTCGTTTGGGAATCGATTGCTTGGCCTGCCTGAACGAGCGTATCGAAAACCTTGCTGCCTTCGTTCTGCGCCCTTGTGAATGCGCCCAGCCCTGCCAGCCAGATTTGACGGGCGAAATCCTGAACATTGCGAGTCGGTTGATTATCTTCGGGTAAATCGGTTTTCATGATGCGCTGTCCCCTGTACTCGTTTTCAAAGTTGAACATTAACAGACGCAGTTAGAGTTTGCATACTAAACGAACCCGAGTTTTGGCTATTATTATTCGCAAGTCAACAGCTTAAGTTCATTTTTGGACAGATTTAGCGAGGACATCTACTAACCGCACGAGCTAGCCGGGTTTGCGCAGCAGATCCAGCGCATCGGCATAGGCTAGAGTGATCAACGGCCCGGCGTCGGGCAACACGACCGGTGTTGGGGAGGCGAGCAACACCGTTCAGCCCGTCAGCGCATTCAGTTCATCGACCATGCGCTGCGTCGTCGTCTCGGGCAGGCGGGACAGAGGCAGACGCGCCTGGACCATCAATAATAAAGTAACTACCTACTTCTACTTTGTCAGATTTATGTTTTTGATTTATATTTATAAAATAAGCATAATCTGATTTTGATCACAAGGCAAGGTGGATGAGGTAACCCGATAGAGAGGCTTCTCCAGAGGCAGTAAAAAAACGCAACCGTGGGAACGGAGAAGGGCGGCTTGCGGGCCGGGATGGGTCGGCGATTCCTGGCCTTTTGTGGTCGGTTTGGGGGTCATTTCCGCCAACGGACGCGGACCGTTGAGACGGCCGCGCAGCAGTATGTGCAAGGGTTGATCCAGGCCGAGACCAAGAACATGGAGCGGATGGAAGAGGTGGTGCCGGACGCAGATCATCAAGTGTTGCAGCACATTGCTGAGTGAGTCGGCGTGGTCTGAGCGGGCGGTTCTCGACCACATTGCCCAAGAGGCCAGCCAGCGGTTGGGGCATGATGAAGACACCTCGTTAACGATTGATGAGAGCGGCGTTCCGAAGAAAGGCCGCCATTCGGTCGGCGTGGCTCGGCAGTGGTGTGGCCAAATCGGTACCTGATTAGCAAGATTTTTCAGCCTGTCGAAGCCAACGGGTGGGTCGCGGTCCGATGGCGATAGCGGCGACGAGCAGGTGGGCAGGAAGGGTGTCGAGGTGAAAGCGCCGGTTAACCCGGTAGGCAAAGGCGGCCAGGTAGCGCGTGCCGTATTTGGCGAAATTAAACGCATGGTCGACGCCACTGAAGCGGGTTTTGAGGTTACCCAGGATCGTATGGGGCCAACCGAACTCCGGCGCCTGGTGGGGTTTGCGCAGGCCGACGATAATGGCTTGGTGGTCACACCCGGCGGCGGTTACCCCGGTAAAGCCGCCGAACCCATCGGAGAGGACTGGGCTGCCAGGGGCCAAGGCGGCTTTGGCCCAGTCGGACAGGGCAGCGCAAGTCAATCCCGGAACGGGGATCACTTTGGCGTAGAGGGGAGGTCCCTCAGCATTCAGGGAAACCGCCGCAACAAAAGGCACCTTATTTGTAGCTGTTATAAAAGGTGCGCATCCCGGGGCAATTTCAATATTGCGCCAACCGTATTCGGCGGCGCAGGCCTTGATCGTGAGGTTGATATGCCGATGCAACGCCATTTCGAGGTCTTTGACCTCCCTTTGGGCCTTGACCAATGAGAAATCCCACGTCATCACAAAGTACCGATTGTGCAACAGGGTGGGGTTCTGGCCAATGGCTAAGTGACCAAAGAGAGTCTCGAATTGATCCGCCCGGTTCACATCGTAGTAGTGCTCCAGCATCGACAGCAGCAGGCTTTTCCCAAACCGGCGCGGGCGGATGAAAACTAACTGATCACCTGTCGCTTCGAGTAGCGGAATGCGGTCGGTACGATCCTGGTAGAAGTAACTGCTTTGAATTATTTTGCTGAAATCGCTCAGGCCATAGGGGAATTTCATGACCATGCTCCTAATGGATCGGGGATTTTCAGCAATTATACCGCTCTTGATGTTAGAGACCGGGTGTCATGCGCACAGAATTTGTGCATTACCATTGCTTATAAGTGGTTACTGAGCTAGCTTTTTATCAAGTTCGCAGCGAATCGGTCGATATTAAATCTTGCGCCCTCTGGATTGGGGTAACGGCAGCCGGCCCGATCGGGTTCTCTACCTTATCTCCGGACAGGCTTTATAAACCCACCCTTGAAACCTAAAAGTCGAACATCGCGTAAATTTAGAGAGCCATTCCGTGAAGCCCTTTGCCCCCTCCCCATTACTATCCATCTTGTTGATATTGCTTGCCTGGGGCAACATCGCTCCCTCGTCGGAAGGCAGCGTGACGCTGGCCGACGCGCGCCATGAAGTGGTCTTTATCGATACTGGTGTGGCTGATTGGCGAATCCTGGCCAACGGCGTTCGGCCCGGCGTCGAGGTGGTGCTGCTGGATGCGAACGGCGATGGTCTGGCGCAGATGGCGGCGTGGGTGCAGAAGCATTCCGGATACAATGCCATACACATCGTTAGCCACAGCAACCAAGGCGCCATCGAACTTGGCAGTCTGACCCTCGATCTGGCGGCGACCATGGAGCGCAGCGCGGATCTGGCGTCTCTGGGGTCCTCGCTGACGGCTGACGGCGACCTCCTGATCTATGGCTGCCAGGTCGCGGACGGCGCCGGAGGCGCACTGATTTCCGCCCTGGCCGACGCGACCGGAGCCGATGTCGCGGCCTCGCTAGACGCGACCGGCGGCTCGGTCGTGGAAGGCAACTGGACGCTGGAACTAGCCACGGGGACGATCGAAGCCGCCCTGCCGTTCGATACGGCCGTGGCCGACCAGTATGACCATTTGCTGGACGCACCCCTGAAGGACACGATCATGACCTTCGGGACTTCCAGCAAGCCGATCCTGACTAAGCTCGTCGTCGATGCGACGACCGATGAGCTCTACGCCGACGGATCGGCCCACAAAACCCCATCCGGGCTCTATCTTACGACCGATACTGATGACACCAACGGGGTTGTGATCAATTACAACGCAAACAATCCGAGTTCATCAAAGCTCAGCGGCAGCGGAGATGCGGCACTGTTCGTTGGATCGACCAAATATGCAACGTTATCGTCCGTAACATTCAACAGTGTTGATGGTACGGCGTTCAAGTTGGTGTCGTTCGACTTCGGGTTTTATCTGTCCAGCACCGGCACATCCAAGGTGAATGTCACCTTCACGGCAATCGACGGCGCCACCGTAGGCGGCTCGGTGACGATGAACCTGCAGGAGCGGACCGCCAATCCCATCGATCTGAGCACCAATACCAATTTCCAGCATATCACCGCCTTCAAGGTCAGCTTTGATACCCCGGTCGTGCGCACCGAATACGATAATATGTTGCTGACGAATGCCGTCGCCAGCAACGTGGCGCCGACCTTCTCGGGTACCGATGCTTCGACCACGACGGTAACGGTTAATGCAGATTCGGACGGCAACAACTTTGCCGGCCTGGTCACCGTGAGCGACACCGACAGCGGCCAGACCTTGACCTGGAGCCAGGACCTGGCGCCTAGCCACGGCACGATCAGCCTGAATTCCGGCGCCCTCACCGCGAGTACGGGCGGCGCCAGCCTGCTTCCCGCCGACGCCCTGACCTATACCCCGAATGCCGGTTATGCCGGCACCGACACCTTCCGGATCAAGGTCAGCGACGGCACGTCCCAGATCACCAAGACGATCACGGTGACCGTCACGCCAGGGGCGCCATCCACGCCCGATCTGTTGGCAGCTTCCGACACCGGCAGCAGCAACACGGACAACGTCACCAACGCCAGCTATCTCAGGTTCGGCGGTACCGGGGCGGCCCATGGTACCGGCAGCACCGACGGCAGCGACGTGATCGTCTTCGTCGACGTGAACGCCAACGGTGCCTTCGACAGCGGCGACAACTTCACCACGATCGCCGCCGACACCAGCGGCAATTGGAGCGACAGCGGCAGCGGCGTCGACGTGAGCAGCCTCGTCAACGGTACCTACAACGTCTATGCTTTCGACCGTTCGGTGATCGGTAGCGTGACGGGACCGCTGAGCAACGCCTTGTCGATCACCATCGACCGGACCGCGCCTGCCTTCGACGTGGCGCCGGCCACCGGCAGTGTCACCACCAGCGGCTTTACTCCCTCCGCGAGCCTGGACGAGGCCGGGACCATTTACTACGTCGTGGTAGCCGACAACGCGACGGCACCGACGGTGACGCAGGTAAAGGCGGGCCAGGATTCAACAGGCAACGCAGCATTGACCTCCGGCAGCTCGTCGGCCACCACGGGCAACTTCGACAGCAGTTTCAACGCCATCATAACGTTGAGCGCCAGCACCGCCTACGACGTCTACTTCGTCGCCACCGACAGCGCCGGCAACGACCAAACCGGGGTTGCTAAAGTGGACGTGACAACGGGGACTGCCAACACTGCCCCCACTCTCGGTGGTATCTTCACCACTAACGGTACGGTCAACGACAATGCGACGACGATGCCGTTCAGCCAAGTGACGGTGTCGGACGCGAATTCAGGCGACAATGTCAGCGTCCATATCACCTTCACAGGCGCTAACGGTACACTGTCGGGAACCGGGCTGACTCCGAACGGCTCGGGGAATTACACCCTCAATGCAACCGATCCCGCGACGGTGACGTCCCGATTGCAGGCGTTGGTGTTCACCCCAACTGCCAACCAGGTCGCACCGGGCAACACGGTACAGACCACCTTCACCTTGACCCCCAACGACGGCACGACCGATGGAGCCGCTGACAGCACCACGGTCATCACCGCCACCTCGATCAACGACGCGCCGGTGATCACCTCCGCCAACACGGCGTCGGTCAGCACCTTCGACGGCGCTAATGTCCCCGTGATCACGGTGATATCGACGGATGCCGATAACGACACGCCCAGCTACAGCATCGTCAGCGTCAACAGCGCTACCAGCGGCAGCCCCTACACGCTGTTCGCGATCGACAGCTCGACAGGCGTGCTCACCGCCGTGAACGCGGCAAACCTGACAGACAGTGCCTACACTATCGTCGTCCGGGCGAGCGACGGTAACAGCGGCGGCGATACCGATCAGACCATCACGGTGTCGGTCATTGACGCGCTGGTCGTCGACGTGACGGCTATCGACAGTAATGCCGTCGCCGGCACCTACGCGACGGACGCCGCCGACGCCAGCGGTCTCGATCTGAAGGAAGCGCTGTACTACGCCAACAACGCCAGCGGCGCCGTCACCATCTCCTTTGTGCCGACGCTCAGCGGGACCATCACCTTACCCTCGGGCGGGCTGTCTGTGCGCGACGGCATCACCTTCGAAATGGACAGTAACAACGTCGGCCGGTCACTGACGGTAACAGCCCAAAGCCTCACCCTGGGCGGCGCACTGTCCGTCGACGTCAAGCCTGACGACACGCTGACCATCAATTCCACTCTGTCCGATAACGGCACCGTTACCTCGTCTTTGGCCAAAACCGGCGCTGGAACCTTGGTGCTGGGCGGTGTCAACAACACCACGAACACCGGCCTCGACACCATCACGGTATCGGGAGGCAAGCTCACCGTGGCGAATGACCCCAGCTTGGGCAATGGAGCGGTGACGCTCTACAACGGGGCGACGCTAGCAGTGACCGGCAACGGGAATACCATCGACAACGACATTGTCATCGGGTCCGGCGGCGGGACAGTGCAAACCAACAACACCACCTGGTCCGGCCAGATTTCCGGCGCTAACACCGACACCCTCACGGTTACCGGCACAGGCAATCTGAACCTCACCAACACGAACAACTCGGGCAATTTCGCCGGCGGCATCACCATGGAAGCCAGCGGCTATCTGACGGTGGCTGGCGACGAATATCTGGGCGGCGGCGCTTTGACGTTCCAGGGCGGCAAATTGTGGGTGACGGGCGACGCCACAATCGACAATGCGATTACTTTGAATTCATCCATCACGGGTATCGTGGTCGGCAACGGCGCGACCGTCACCCTCTCGAATACCATCGGTGAAACTGGCGGCGCCCGCGATCTGAAACTCGAGTCCGGGTCCAGCGGCGGCACGCTGGTCCTTTCAGGAACTCAGACCTACACCGGCGCAACCTACATTGAAGACGGAACACTGAGCGTCGCGGCCGACGCCAACCTGGGGACGGGCACGATCTATGCAACAGGCGGCGCGCTGACCCTCATCGGCTCTGGAGTGATCATCGACAACGCAATCAATCTGGCGACCTCTCCGCTGACCGTCACCAACGCCAACGCCGTCACGCTGTCGGGATCAATCAGTGGGGCCAACACGCTGACCAAGGCGGGCAGCGGGACCCTGACGCTGTCGGGAAACAACAGCCATGGCGCCACCACGGTTTCAACCGGTGCCCTGAGCGTGGCGAGTGACAACAACCTGGGCGCGAGTCAGGTCAACCTGGCGGCTGGCGCCACCCTCCAGGTGACCGGAGCCACCACCATCGACAATGCGGTCGCTCTGATCGGCGACGCCACCCTCCAAACCAATGCCGATGTGGGAATCTCCGGGGTGGTCTCCGGGGCATCCAGTCTTACCAAGACCGGCGCCGGCGCCCTCACGCTGTCCGGCTCCAACGCCTACACTGGCGCGACCACCCTTTCCAGCGGCGCCCTGGTGGTGACCGGGACCCTGAACGGGAGCGGCGCCGGGCTGACTTCGGTCGACAACGGCGCCACCTTAGCCGGTACCGGCACCATCAACAGCGCTTTGACGGTGAGCTCCGGCGGCACCCTCGCACCCGGCAACGGCGCCACGGGCAATGCCGGCAAGCTTACCTTGAATGGCGACTTGACCATCGCTTCGGGCGCCACCTTACAGGCCGATATCAATGGCGCTACCGCCGGGAGTCAATACGACCAAGTAGCGGTGACCGGCGCGGTGACTGTGACGGGAGCGACCCTGTCGCCCAACCTCGGCTATAGCCCGGCGTTGAACAACAGTTTCACCTTGATCGACAACGATGGCGTCGACGCCATCACCGGCACCTTCGCCGGCTTGACCGAGGGCGCTTACACGGGTGCCCTCAAGGCCAGTTACACTGGGGGCACCGGGAACGATTTCACCCTCACCGCGGCCAACGACCCCCCGGAGGCGACCAATGTCACCATCAGTGGCACGGCCAATCCCGACCAGACCCTGACAGGCCGCTACGACTACAGCGATACCGAGAATGACACCGAATCCGGCACCACCGTTCGCTGGATACGCAATACCACCAATGCCACGAGCGGGGCCAGCGCCATCAGCGGGGCGACCAGCGCGAGCTACGTCGTGAAGCCCACCGATCGCGCGTACTATCTGTTCCACTGCGTCACCCCAGCGGCCAGCAGCGGCACCAGCCCCGGCGCCGAGTCTTGTTCCACCGGCACCCTGGTAGCGGACAATCCCTATACCTGGATCGTCACCACCATCGCTGACAGTGGCGCCGGCAGTCTGCGCGAGGCCGTTACCAACGCCAGCAACACGGTTGCCGATACCATCACCTTTGCCGCCGGCCTGACCGGGCAGACCATCGCCTTATCCAGCACCTTGACCATCGGCAAGAGTTTGACGATCGACGGCCGCGGCCGCCAGATCACCCTGAGCGGCGGCAACGCCGTCCCGGTGTTCGCGGTCACCGCCGGCGCGGTGAACCTCAAGAACCTGACGGTCACCGGCGGCCAGGCGGCTAACGGCGGCGGCCTGAGCAACGCCGGCGGGACGGTCACCATCCAGAATAGCGCCTTCACCGACCACACCGCGACTGGCGTGGGCGGCGCGCTGGCCAACGCCAGCGGCGCGCTCGGCTTCTACG
>JAGRHM010000475.1 GCA_020445005.1 Candidatus Competibacteraceae bacterium
AATAACTCGCCGGATGGCGTGAACTATGTGGTTCCTGGTAATGACGACGCCATCCGCGCCATACAACTTTACCTTGGCGGCGTAGCCGAGGCTGTGTTGGAAGGTCGCGCAGTGCTGGCGACCGGACGCGGTCCCGAGGAAGAGTTCGTTGAGATTCCCGAGGAAGTCCTTCCAGTCAGCGAAGGCGCCTGAAATCACGGGATGACGGTTTTGCCAGGAGGCTCGTGAGTTCGATACCCGCGAGCCTTTTTGATTAATTTTGACTGAGCTCAGTACAGAACTGTTTTGCAGAGGTAAACAAGCATGGCGGAAATCACCGCAGCGCTAGTCAAGGAACTGCGCGAACGCACGGGTTCGGGGATGATGGAGTGTAAGAGGGCTTTGCAGGAAACCGGTGGCGACATCGAAGCGGCGGTTGAATCAATGCGCAAGGCCGGGCAAGCCAAGGCCGACAAGAAGGCGAGCCGGATTGCCGCCGAAGGCTTGATCGTGGTCAAGCAGGCCAACGGCGCGTCCGCCATGGTCGAGGTCAACTGCGAAACCGATTTCGTAACCAAAAACGACGACTTCCGCGCTTTCGCCGACGCTGTAGCCGAGGTGGTGTTGCACGGCGAATGGACGGATCTGGACGCTTTGCTGGCGGCGAGTATGGCGAATGGTCAGAGCGTTGAGCAGAACCGGCGCGATTGCATCGCCAAAATTGGCGAGAATATCAATGTCCGCCGTTTCGCCCGCCTGGCTACGGGCGGCGGCGTACTGGGCAGCTACCTGCACGGCGCACGCATTGGCGTTCTGGTCGAGCTGGAAGGCGGCGATGCCGACCTCGCCAAAGATATTGCCATGCATGTTGCCGCCAGCCGGCCACTCTGCATCAGCGCCGACCAGATACCCGCCGATCTGATTGCGAAGGAGAAGGAAATTTACGCAGCGCAGGCGGCAGATGAAGCGAAAGGCAAGCCAGCCAACGTCGTTGAGAAAATCATCGGGAAAATAGTAGAGGGCAAGCTACGCAAGTACTTCGAGGCGGTGACCTTGCTTGGCCAAGCATTCATCAAGGACGATAAGCAGAGCGTAGGTGAGTTGTTGAAATCTCGCCAAGCTAAGGTGATTCGCTTCGAGCGCTTCGAACTGGGCGAGGGCATTGAGAAAAAATCTGGCGATTTTGCCGCTGAAGTGATGGCGGCAGCGCGCGGCGACTAAGATGAACCGCCAAAGACCTGGAATGACTTCTTCCAGACTGTTTGTAGATTGAGCATCTGAACATGGGCTCCGAAGCCCATGTCATGCCATGACGCCGGGGCCATGATTCCGGTACAATTTGTTGACCCTTCATGACAGCGCAGGTTACGCCATTCACCATGCCGAATTCCAAACCGGTATTCAAGCGAATTCTTCTCAAGCTCAGCGGCGAAGCGCTCATGGGCAAGGACGATTACGGTATCGATACTGAAGTGATTGCCCGCATGGCCGGTGAAGTGCGCGAGTTGCGTCAATTAGGCGTGGAAGTCGGCATGGTCATCGGCGGCGGCAACTTGTTTCGCGGCGCGGGGCTGGCTCGGGCGGGCATGGATCGGGTGACCGCCGATCACATGGGAATGCTGGCCACGGTCATGAACTCGCTGGCGATGCAGGATACCCTGGAACGGCTGGGTGTTTTCACCCGCGTCATGTCAGCCATTCGCATCAATCAAGTCTGCGAGGACTATATCCGCCGTCGCGCCATCCGTCATCTGGAGAAAGGCCGGGTGGTGATCTTCGCTGCGGGCACCGGCAACCCGTTCTTTACCACTGATTCCGCCGCCAGCCTGCGGGCGATTGAGATCAACGCCGACGTGATGCTCAAGGCGACCAAAGTGGACGGCATCTATTCCGCGGATCCCCTCAAGGACCCGCAAGCCGTGCGCTATGACCTTTTGACCTACGATGAGGCTCTGGCGCGTAAACTGCAGGTTATGGACGCAACGGCTATTGTCATGTGCCGTGAACATGACCTGCCGCTAATGGTTTTCAACATCAATCGTCACGGCGATCTAGTCAGGATCGTGTGCGGCGAGAAGGTAGGCACCACCGTGGTGCGGGAATGACGACCATGATCGATGATATCAAGAAAGACGCGACGGCCCGTATGGCCAAAAGCGTGGATACGCTCAAGCACGAATTGACCAAGCTACGCACCGGGCGGGCGCATGCCAGCCTGTTGGATCACATCACGGTGAGTTACTATGGCAACGAGACGCCGCTTAATCAAGTGGCGTCTGTTGGCGTCGCCGACGCCCGCACTTTGCTGGTAACGCCTTGGGAAAAAAACATGGTCGGTCCGATTGAGAAGGCCATCATGAAGTCCGATCTGGGTCTGAATCCCGTCACTGCCGGTACGGCAATCCGGGTACCCTTACCGGCGCTGACCGAGGAGCGCCGGCGGGATCTAGTGAAAGTGGTTCGCCAGGAGGGGGAGATCGCTAGGGTCGCGATCCGTAACATCCGCCGAGACGCCAATAACCAGTTCAAAGCGTTGCTCAAGGACAAGAAAATTACCGAGGATGCCGAACGACAAACTCAGGATGAAACACAAAAGTTGACCGATCGGCATATTCAGGACGTGGACAAGATTCTCACTGCCAAGGAAGCCGAATTAATGGAAATCTGAGGGATCGGTTCGATTTCCGTCCAAGCGCAACTTTAGATTCAGGAAATCGTTCGCATGTCGAATGATGTGCAGGCGCTGTCTTCTACAAGCGACTGGCGGCCTCGTCATGTGGCGATTGTCATGGACGGTAATGGTCGCTGGGCGCAACAGCGCTCCCTGCCGCGCACCGCGGGTCATCGCGAGGGCGCCAAAGCCGTGCGGCGGGTGGTTGAAGCCTGTGTTGAGCGGAATATTCCCGTACTCACGCTATTCGCGTTTAGCAGCGAAAACTGGCGTCGTCCACGCCGGGAAGTCGAAATTCTGATGAACCTGTTTTTGACCACCTTGCGTAGCGAAATTCGCCGGCTGGACGTCGCTAATGTCCGGTTGCGCTTCATCGGCGACCATGGCGCCTTTTCGCCGACTCTGCGGGACTACATTACCAAAGCAGAGAAGCGCACGATGCGGAACACCGGCCTGACGCTGGTGATTGCCGCTAATTACGGTGGCCGCTGGGATATCCTCCAGGCTGCGCGGCGGATTGCCGAGGACGTTGCCGCAGGTCGATTATCGCCCAATGATTTAACCACGGAGTTCTATCACCGCTATACCTGCCTGGCTGATCTGCCGGAGCCGGATTTGTTCATTCGCACCGGTGGAGAGCAGCGCATCAGCAATTTTCTACTCTGGCAACTGGCTTATACCGAGCTGTATTTCAGCGAACGACTGTGGCCGGACTATGACGCGGGCGATCTGGACGCCGCCTGCGCCGCCTTTGCCAATCGCCTGCGGCGGTTCGGCCAGACTAGCGAACAAGTCGCGCGGGGTGACCATGCTTAAGCAGCGCGTCGTCACGGCAACCATTTTGGCGCTCCTAGTCATTTGGGCCGTGTTGAGATTGCCGGCAACCGGATTTGGCCTGGCGCTGCTGGTGATCATTTTGCTTGGCGCTTGGGAGTGGACAAGGCTGGTGGGTTTAGCGGCGCCGCGTGATCGAGGATTGTATGTGGGTGGAGTGCTGCTGCTCATTCTGGCGATCTGGCCACTGCTCGACCACACGGCGCTTATGAGTGGTCTGCTGAGCGTGGTGGTCCTGAGTTGGTGCGGCGCGCTGCTGTGGCTGCGCTACTATGCCCAACGCCCCGATCATCAGGACCGGTCATTGGCGATAGGGATCGCTGGCGTGATCGTGCTGGTCGCGCCATGGGCGGCATTCATGGAATTGCGCGGCGAATTTGGACCGAGCTATGTACTGTTTCTGTTCCTGCTGGTCTGGGCTGCGGATGTCGGCGCCTATTTCGCGGGCCGCCGCTGGGGGCAGCGCAAGCTGGCGCCGGCAATCAGTCCGGGCAAAACCTGGGAAGGCGTTGGCGGCGCCGTGATGGCGACGCTGATGCTGGCGCTGGTCGGCGCAGCGTTACTGGATGTTGGGGCGCGCTGGCCAGCGTTCGTGATGGTATGTTTGATTACCGTGGGTTTTTCTATTGCTGGGGACTTGTTCGAGAGTATGCTCAAACGTCAGTGCGGGGTGAAGGATAGCGGATCGCTTCTACCGGGGCACGGCGGTGTCCTCGACCGGGTGGATAGCCTGACTGCGGCTGCGCCGGTCTTTCTGCTGGGTCTCCATGGAGTATGGAGATGAGTGGGCCAATCGGCATCGCCATTCTCGGTTCCACCGGCTCCATCGGCGTCAGTACGCTTGACGTGCTACAACGTCATCCCGAACGCTTCAGGGTAACCGCCCTGACTGCTCATCGTGATGTCGAGGGCCTGTTCCAGCAATGCCTGACCCATGAACCCGAGTATGCGGTAATGGCGGACGCCGACGCTGCGGAGCAGTTACGCAACCGGTTGCAGACGACGGGACGCATAGTCGAAGTGCTGGCGGGTGTAGAAGGATTGGAGCGAGTAGCGGCTTTGCCAGGAGTTGGGGCCGTCATGGCGGCGATTGTTGGGGCCGCGGGCCTGTTGCCGACCTTGGCGGCGGCGCGGGCCGGTAAGCGCGTGCTGCTGGCCAACAAGGAGGCGCTGGTCATGGCCGGGCCGCTGTTCATGGCGGCGGTGCGCGAGCATCGCGCAGAACTGCTGCCCATCGACAGTGAACATAATGCAGTGTTTCAGTGTCTTCCTCTAACCTTTGCTACGGAAGGACTCGATACTGTTGGAGTGCGGCGCATCTTGTTGACAGGTTCGGGCGGACCGTTTCGCCTCACCCCCCTCGAACAACTGCCGAAAGCGACTCCAGAACAGGCTTGCGCGCATCCAAACTGGAGCATGGGTCGGAAAATTTCTGTCGATTCGGCCACCATGATGAACAAGGGTCTGGAAGTCATCGAAGCGCATTGGCTGTTTGGCGCGCCGCCGGAACGGATCGAAGTAGTGATTCATCCGCAAAGCGTGATTCATTCCATGGTGGAATACCAGGATGGCTCGGTGTTGGCGCAACTGGGCAATCCGGATATGCGCACTCCCATTGCTCATGCCTTGGCCTGGCCACGGCGACTGGCGTCCGGAGCCGCATTCCTGGATTTTGCTCAAATGGCCTCTTTGGAGTTTACGACCCCGGACTTCTTGCGCTTCCCCTGCCTGGAACTGGCGTTTGCCGCGCTGGCGGCGGGCGGCACAACACCTGTCATTCTTAACGCTGCTAATGAAATTGCCGTACAAGCCTTTCTCGATCGACGGATTCGCTACACTGACATCCATACTGTTGTCCAATACACTCTGGAGCGGGTGAACAGACGCGCTATTGCGTCACTGGCGGTCATCCTCGATGACGATGTCCAGGCCCGAACCGTGGCCGGCGAATGGGTCGCCGCGCATGGCGGAGGTCTTTCATGATGAGCAGCA
>JAGRHM010000476.1 GCA_020445005.1 Candidatus Competibacteraceae bacterium
CTGCGTAAAGATGGCCGAGCCAGGCATACTGCCAAATCAGCGCCAAGATAGCGCCACCGGCCATAAACCAGTGAACCCATCGCAGCATCAGCGCTGCGCGCAGTTTGCGCATCCAGTGCGTGCCAATTTCATGGCGGCGCAAGCCATGGAACAGCAACAACAGCAGCGCCACCCCCAAGGCCAGCGCCCCGAAAAACGCGCTCACCGAAGCGCCACGAATGTGATTAATACGAATATCCAGCCAGATCAGCGGATACCACAGCGCGCCCAGCGCCAGGCATCCGCTCAGGCCCAACAGCAAAGTCGCCAGAGTCAGATAACCGGAACATCGTTGTACGAAACGTCGCGCCCAGAACCCGAACATCAAGGTGGTCAACACCACGAAACTGAGCGCGTGATAACCGAAGCAAGCCAGCCAGATCAGAAAGGAGGTGATGCCACAGTAGCCCTGCCGCCTTAAATCCCGATGCGCCAGCCAGGCGCCGGTCGCAGCCAGCAACATGCCCAACTGCTGCGGCCGACCTTCGAGCCAAGGACCGATGAAATAACTCCCGACGAACAGCCACGGTAGGCATAACCAGGCCCAGCGGGATTCACCGAGACTGAGGCGGTACCACAGCCACAGGCCCAATGGCAGAATCAGAATGCTGTTTACGACCGCGACTGCAACAACTACAGAGGTGGTTTCCCACCCCGTCCAGTTGCGCAAGGTAAAAATCAGTTCAGCGTAACCAGGACCGGAAATCGGCCAGACGCCACCATTGTCTAGCCAAGTGAAAATGTCCAGGTAATTCTGTTCATCGGTGCCACAGAGCGGATAACCCAACACCCAGCGGGCATAACCAGTCACTATCGCCGTGAATGTCAACAGTACGGCAAAGCAGAGGATGGGAAAGAGCGGACTGTCCTGCTTCATTCAGATGCAACTATTTAATACAAATCTCGCAATGCGCCCAGCGCATAACCCCGTTCGTAGAACAGCCGACTGATTCGGCCTTCGATCGCACGCGGCGGAATTCGTCGTTGCTCCTGAATAGGCCGACGCTTGCGGCGCATGGCGGGAACGCCGCGCAGAAAATCTCGGTAAAGTCGAAACACTACACCCAGTTTACCTTTGATTGTATAGCGCAGCAGGATAGCGACATGCAGCACCAACATCCAGAACAGATTGCGTAGCAGAAAACGAGCAGGTACATTTTTAACTAGTGTGAACAATGAGTTGCGGATGCCGTGATAGAGCACGAAATCGCTGTTTGGCCCCCCGCTGGAAATCGAGCCTTTATGGTAGACCAGGGCGTTCTCGGCATAGGCGGCGCGGTAACCGAGCAACACCGCCCGCCAGGCTAGATCGGTATCCTCGGCGTAGCAGAAGAATGCATCGTCAAAATACTCGCCGGACACTGCATGGACCTGGCGCAACAGATCAGCAGTATACAGCGCGCAGTTGCCGCTGGGACCGAGCAGGGGGTCATCCGGCGACTTGCGATTGGAGGCTAATCCGCATTTGTAAAAGGTGATGCCCAGGTTATCCACTTGCTCGCGGTTCGCGTACTTCATGACCCGCGCCGCCACCATCTCAATGTGTTGCGTGAGGTCAACACGCTCCAGCATGTGTTGCAAAAAATCGGGGGCAACCACCGCGTCGTTGTTGAGCAAGAGGAAGAATTCATAGTACCCAGTGGGCAATAATTGCGCGAACAGACGGTTGTGTGCGCCGGTAAACCCATAATTTTCGGGAAAGGCGGTAAAGGCGATGCGGTCGGGATGATGCGCTGCATAGTTGGTTAATTGTGCGACGTCGCTGGCGCTGGAACCATTGTCGAGCAGGAAAATGTCAAAAGCCGGCGCAGCAACCCGCAGCAGCGAATCCAGACACTCTACCGTGTCGGCAGCGCGCCGGTAGTTGATAATGATGACCGCGATTCTACCCGTCATGCCGCAATCCTGTTGGCCAGAATGTTTTCAATCCAGGCCAGAGTGTCGCGCGCTTCGCGGCGCTGGCAGAAGCGCGCTGCCGTTTCCAGACCACGGGCAATCAATCGTTGACGCAGTGCAGCGTCGTCGAGCAAGCGGAGGATAGCCGCCGCCAGCCCCTCCACTTGTCCCGGTGGCGTCAGTAGGGCGTTCTCTTCGTGTTGGGCATACTCCAGGACGCCGCCGACGTCGGTCAATACGCAGGCTGCGCCGCAGGCCATAGCTTCCAAGGCGCAACGCCCAAAGCCCTGAAATTCCGAACCATCCAGGAAGATGTCAGCACCGGAATACAATTCAGCGAGCCGGCTTTGACGGATAACCAACCCCTCGTTGCGGAAAGGAAAGGGAATCGCTTGCCGATCCAGGAAACGGTCGCCGAACAGGACGATTTCGGTATTCGGGCGGGCTCGTTTAATCTGCGCCAGGGCCGTGATCGTGGTGGAAAAGCCCCGACGCGGCGTACCGGGACGAGCCATGGCCAGCACTATCGGTTGCGTACCGCGTCGTATCGCACGGGGATAAAACTGGCCCAGATCCATGCCGAGCGCGATTTTGTCGCTGCTATGTCCATCCCTCGCCAGCAAATCTTTTAGCCAGTCCGACATGACGATCCGGTGGGGCAACAGCCGGTAGGTCATTTTGACCCGTTCACGCTGATCCTGCGCTGTTTCCGGAAAAAACCAGGGTTCATAGTCCTGAATCAGATAAGCTGCGATTCGGGTGCGACCATTCCGCCATAAGCCATGCACCCATTCCACTGTATTCCAGTGCGTAGCGAAAACCACATCGCTGTTAGGGCATTCCGCCAATAACTCGGCGGCATTGCGGTAAATCAGTGGTTGGGTGTACAAGGGACGCCAGTCGTGAATCAAGGGATCCTCGTACAGCGCCACAATTCGCGCCTCGACGCCGATTCGGATCAGCTCATTGACCAGTTGCAACACGGACAACACGCCGCCGGCGACCACCAAACGGTCCAGTATGTAGGTAATGCGCAACCGTCCTACCGGCGTCAGGCGTTGCGTCAACTTCCGATGTGGGCAAGGACGGCGCGCGACCAAGACCTGGAATGCGCGACGCAGGGCGATGCGCGTTAACCGGTCTAGCGACCGGCGTCCGCGCCATTCGCTAAGCCACTCGCGAGCGCCCTGCCACAGTATCGGCAGCGGGTCCCAGCGAGTAGGCAGCGTGAACAGCCGGCGGACCGGTTTGAGTGGATCGGCTCGGCGGAAGGCGCGGAAACGGCGACGGTATTCTTCACTCCAACGCGCATTAAACAGCCGTCGATTGTGTAGGTAGCGTTCATTGCCGTCGATAAATGAACCGCCACCCCGATGGTAAACATACACATCCTCGGCAACCACGGTGCGGTAGCCAGCAGTCAGCAGACGCATGCAGAGATCGGATTCTTCAC
>JAGRHM010000477.1 GCA_020445005.1 Candidatus Competibacteraceae bacterium
GCGCTGATTCGATCAACCAATCCTTCTCAAAAGTTACAAGATGGATGAAAAATGATGAGCGAGAAGCCAAGAAAGATGAAACGGACTGTAACCAGAAAACAAATTTCCGTGACCGGGGTGCTGCTTTCCACAATCCTGCTGGCAAGCTGTGCGAGCAATCCCGAGATGAGCGAGCAACCCCCTTCTCCGACGACGTATGCCAAGTTTCTCACTCATCCTGACCGGCTCCAGCCGGTCCCCGGCGATAGCGGCGCCTATCGATGGAGTGAATCCAACGCCAAGCTGGCCCGGTACAATCAGGTCCTACTCGAAAACATCCGGGTTCATCTGGCCAGCGACGCTAATGATCAGACCATCGATCCAACGGAACTGAAAGCGCTTACCGACTACTTTTACCAGTCCATTGTGAAGGCGCTCGGCGACGCCTATCCGGTGGTGACCAAACCCGGGCGAGGGGTGCTGCGCGCGCGGATTACCATCGTCGATCTGGTGCCGACCCAAACGGAAATGAGCGTGGTGACTCTCGTAGTGCCTTACGCTACGGTTGCTGATATGGCCTCGGGCGCGGCGGCGGGCGGACCGGTTGGGTCCTCGCCCTATCTGGGCCGCACGGGCATCGCCGCGCAATTCATTGATAGCGAAACGGGCCAGGTCGTCGCTGAATACGCGGATACCGATGTAGGTCGCAAATATGTATTGAACACCTCGGAAGGCGTGGGAGGCGCGATCACCACCGGTGTTTCCGATTATATGAAAGCCTACTCGACCTGGGCTTACGCCCAGCAAGCCTTCGATGGTTGGGCGCAACAGTTTCGGGCGAGGCTGGACCGAATTCACGGCCGATAAGGCTGTGGGTATGACGGTATGACAATAACTTTCAATGAGGAGATACGATATGAAGAGATCTTTGTACGCTCTGGGCGGCTTGCTTCTATTGATGGGAGCAGGTGGTGCATTGGCCGTGGAGGAAGGTTGGAATCACGAAAGTTTTCCCCCTTTTGAGGAAGTCGATGCTGATAACGATGGCATGGTCAGCATGGATGAAGCCAAGGCGCATCCAGACACGGTCGCTGCCGTGACGAAAGGGAATCCGGCTACCGTGGAAGAATCCATGAAGAGCTTTTTTAGCGCCGCCCATCGGCATGACAAGAACAAACCCTATAACTCTCCCCTCTCCAAGGAAGAGTGGGAAGGCGTGACCGGCAAGTAAGCGAATCTCGGCGGCAGGAAAGCCGCCATCCTATCCCTGATCTCCCTGATTTCTCAATCATCGTCTGATCAATGAGGATTCCAGCAAATAACACGCCTCATTGTGTGCGAGGAGGTTGATCATGAAGCAACTAAGGACTTGGTCCCTTATCGTTGGGCTTGGAATTGCGGGTTGCGCCAGCGACTCCCAGATCATGGACAGTGAGCAGGAGATGGCGATCCAGACCGTGCTGAAACGGGCGCGGTTTGAGATGAGTTGTCCTGACGCGACCGGGATGGTTCTTTCGCGAGAAATCATGCAGCCCGCCCTGCAAGGCGCTTACGTGGTTGGGGTTGCGCGGGCCGAGTATACGGTCGGCGTAACCGGTTGTGGGAAAAAAGACACCTATGTCGCGGTGTGCCCATTAGGGGGCGACGGCTGCTTTGCAGCAGACCCGCGTAATCCATAATTCCAGGCGCTGGCCCACCTGAAATCCGCCCTCCCCACTGGAGAGTACATATATGCAGACTGAAGTCCGACGAACTACCTTGATGCTCGTCTTACTTTCCCCGTTAACCATCGGCGCGGCGTTCAGCCAGGAAAGGGCGTTAGCGCCTACTCCCTCCAAATCCGCCCCAGTAACCGCCTCCACTCGGGTCATCGAGGAGGGCGCGCTGGACCTGTTGAAAAAGATGAGCGCTAAACTGGCCGCTACTCCGGCGTTCCTGGTGCGCACCCGCAGCTCGACCGAAGCGCCGGGCGGTACTGGGCAGTTTCTCACCTTCTTTACTGAATCCGTGGTCGCGGTTAAACGTCCGAATAAGCTCAGCGCCGAGATCCGTGGCGATGCGCCGCCGTTTGATTTCTACTTCAACGGCGAAAAGATGACCGCTTACGAGCCGACGCACAAGCTCTATGCGACGACGGACGCGCCCAAGACCCTCGATGAGTTGCCATCATTCGCAGCAAAAACCGCCGGCATTCTGCTGCCGTTTGAGGACGTGCTTTACAACGATCCTTACGCGGCTCTGACCCAGGATATGACCAGCGCGTTCTACGCCGGCTTTTCCGTGATTCGCGGCGCACGCTGCGAGCATGTCGCGTTAGCCGCTCCAGGCATTGCCGGAGAAATCTGGATTGACGCCAAAACCGATCTGCCGTGCCGAATCGCGGGCATCCTGCTGGATGTGCAAGGCGCGCCGCGTTTCACGGTGGAGTTTTACGACTGGAAGCTCAAGCCGGAACTCCCGGACAAGCTGTTCACTTTCGCCAAGCCCGAAGGCGCGGATGCGATGGATTTTCGCGCGCTGACCGGCCAGAAATGAACTTGGAGGTAACTTCCATGAAAAAACATCTCCTTATTCTTCTAGTCACTGGGCTGTCGATCCTGCCGTTATCGGCCCACGCCTGGCGCGGCGGCGGCTTTGGCGGCGGCTTCCACGCAGGCGCCGGCGGTTTCACTTCCTGGCATCACGCCGGCTGGGGCGGCGGCGGCTTTGGTGGCGCGTATCACGCTGGCTACGGTGGCGTAACTCACGTCGGCTATGGCGACGTGACTCATGTCGGTTACGGTGGCGCTTATCATGCAGGCTATGGCGGCGGCGCTTATTATCACCCTGCTTATGTAGGCGGCGGGTGCTGGGGCTGCGTGAGCGGCTATAGCGCGGGTGCGGTTGCCGCCGCCGGCGCCGTCGGGCTGGCGGCGGGTGCGGCTATCGGCTCGGCAGCGGCCAGCTCTGACGATTCGACGGTGGCAGCGCAGCAGCCGGTGTATGTCAACGGACCCGCCATCGGCACCGAAGTCGTCGGATTGCCTGGGGGTTGCAACAGTGTCAACGCAAACGACATTCGCTATTACCACTGCGGCGACGCCTACTACCAGCCGCACTTCGGCAGTAACGGCGTGTATTACACCGTGGTCGTCAATCCCTCCTGACCTATCCAAACCCCATTCGAGGAGAGCGCTATGAAGATATTTTCGCTGATCTTAATGGCGATCATTGGGTTGGCTACTAGCCTCGTCCAGGCGGCCGACCAAGGGTCACGGCATCACGCGTAAGGACAATACGACCCGGCCACAGCCACCTATGGCGTGGTCGAAGGCGACGATTTGGACGCCATCGCCGAGCGATTCGGCGTCACAGCAACCGAATTGCAAGAGCAAAACAAGCTGACTTCGAGCAAAATCGAGGTTGGACAGAAGCTTGTGGTAGCCTCCAGCTCTGCTGGGAAGGAATCGGACAACACTTCGCAGATCACCGGCGTCCTGGGTTCGCCGAGCGCCACTACGACCATCAGCAATCAGCAGCTCCCGCCGCCTGATCCTGCATTTGGTGGCGTCATCAAGGAAGACGCCCTGCAATCGAAAGCCTGGTGGGCGCCGCGCGTCGTGCCGCCCCAGCAAGCGCCCAACGTCCTGTTGATCATCACCGACGATGCCGGGTTCGGCGTGCCCAGCACCTTCGGCGGCGTCATCCCGACGCCTACCATGGATCGCATTGCCAACGAGGGGCTGCGCTACAACCGGGTCTTCTCCACCGCGCTGTGCTCGCCGACGCGCGCCGCGCTCATCACTGGACGCAATCACCACTCGGCCGGCTTCGGCGTGATCTCCGAGCAGGCGACCGGCTTCCCCGGTTACAACAGCATCATCGCCAAGGACAAGGCGACGATCGGCCG
>JAGRHM010000478.1 GCA_020445005.1 Candidatus Competibacteraceae bacterium
ATAATGATTATTTGACCGAAACCGTTTACGCGCAAAAAGATAATACCCCGCCGGCGAAGTTGGTGGCGACTCAGCACACGGAAAAGGAGCTGGATGTGATTGCCTATAGTCTGGCGACTTTTGCGGCGGATGGGCAGTTGCTGAGCCTGGAGCATTTTTACCCACTGTCCGCCGATGGATTAGAGGCGATTGCCAATCTTATTCAACAACGAGGCGAGAGCCAGGGTATTTTGCCGGTCATCAAGCAACCCGGTTGGCTAACGTATTCGCCAACGGAGCGTTGCCTGTGTGCGCTGGATGAAAATGACCAAGTGCTCACAGCGCCAACATAATCGCTAATGAAAGCGATGTTCAACCCTGGCTCTATCGCCGTCATCGGTCGGGATCGCCAGGACGATGCCCCGGCGGCCTTGCTGGTGCGCAATTTGATCGACGCCGGATTCAAAGGGCCGGTGCTGCCGGTCAACCCGCATCGCCATGCCGTATCCGGCGTACTCGCCTACCGGAATGTGGCTTGTCTTCCTGAAAAGCCGGAGCTGGCGATTCTGACGACGCCGCTGGCGGAAGGTGTTGAGCTGATTGATGAACTGGGCGCTAAAGGTGTCCAGGCCGTGCTGCTTCTGACCGACGAATCGGCATTGGTCGGTCGGGAGTACGCTGCCTTGCAGGGGCGCATCCTGACGGCTGCGCACCGTTGGCGGCTACGCATTCTAGGACCGGATCGGCTGGGTATGGCCATCCCGGTTCACCGCATCAATGCCTCGCTCAGCCGAACGCCGTTGCTTCGCGGCTCGATCAGCGTCGTTACTCAGTCATCGACGATGATGCACGCCATTATTCACTGGGGTCATCTGCGCAACATTGGCTTTTCGCATCTGATTTCACTAGGTGACCAATGGGATGTGGATTGCAGCCATCTGCTGGATTATTTGGCCCGCGAGGCGCAGACCCGGGCCATTTTGCTTTACCTGGAGAATGTTCGTAATCCACGCCTGTTTCTCTCTGCGGCTCGCGCGGCGGCTCGCGTGAAACCGGTCATTGCCCTCAAGCCGCGCACCGCCAATGGGCATGGCGCCGATGAAGCGATCTTTGACGCCGCGATTGGCCGGGTTGGCATGTTGCGCGTTGATACCCTGGAGCACTGGTTTAATGCGGTGAAGGCCCTGGCCTTGAGTCCATCGCCGCAAAGAAACCGTCTATTCATTCTCGGCAACAGCCACAGCATTGGACTGGTCGCGGGGGATATGCTGCGCCGGGAGAGCGGCGAGCTGGCCACGATCAGTCCCGAAACCCGCGCTGCTCTAGCCGATATCGCGCCGCCGGGTTATGTCAGCGACAACCCGGTGGACCTGGGCGACCGCGCCGGGTTCCGGGAGTATGACCGGGCGCTGGAGTTGCTGCTGCAAGAACCCGGCGCCAGCGGCATCCTGATCGTCCATGTACCGATGTTTCCGGATCTGGACCGGGAAAGCGCACGAGCGATCGTGGCGCGCGCCGCCCGGAGTCGCCGCCCGATCATGGTCAGTTGGGTCGGCGCTACGCCGGGTTCGCCCGCCTGGCAGACCTTCCAGGAAGCCGGTATTGCCACTTACCGCACTCCGGAAGAAGCCGTTTGGTCCTGTCTGCGCCTGGCGGAATACGCACGAAATCAAGCCTTGTTGATGGAAACGCCTTCTTCCATTCCTGAGGCGTTCACGCCGGACACGATGACGGCGCGCCAAATCATCGCCAACGCGCTGGCCGCTGGCCAGGATCCCCTGAATATTCAGTCAACCCGTGCGCTGCTGACGGCTTACCGGATTCCGCTGGCCGACACCCGCTTTGCCGCGACGCCGGAGGAAGCGGCGCAATGGGCCGTTGATCTCGGCGGGCCGGTGGTCTTGAAAATCTTTTCTCCCCGGATCGCCAACCGCGCGGACGTCGGAGGAGTCGCTTTGGCGCTGGAAGGTCCGCAGGACGTACTCGCGGCGGCGCAGGCGATGCTCCGGCGCGTGCAAACCCTCGCGCCGGACGCCGTAGTCGAGGGGTTCGCTGTACAGCCTATGCTCTCCCGCGGAGACGCCTACGAAATCGCGATCGGCGTGCGGACCGGACGCGAATTCAAGGCGGGGCCGGTGCTGTTTTTTGGTCATGGTGGGATGGAAACGCAGGTGATCAACGATCTCGCCTATGCCTTGCCGCCGCTGAACATGCATCTGGCTCGGGAATTAATGTCCCGCACCCGGATTTACGCGAAACTGCGCGCGAATCCCGGACGCGCCGTCGATCTGGATGCGCTGGCCATGACTTTGCTCAAGGTTTCGCAAATGGTGATTGACTTGGGCGAACTGGTCGAATTGGATATTAACCCCTTATGGGTCAGTCGAAACGGCGTACTGGCCTTGAGCGCGCGGGTTCGTATTGCGCCGTCATCCGGTCCGGCGACCGAACGCCTGGCGATTCGCCCCTATCCCAAGGAGTTGGAGCAACCGGTTGAACTGCCCGATGGGCGCTCGCTACTGCTGCGACCCATTCTTCCCGAGGATGAACCGGCGCTTCAGGCTATGGTCGGGCGTATGCCCCCGGAAGATGTCCGTTGGCGATTTTTCCAATCGTTCAAGGAATTGCCCCGCGATATGGCGGCCCGGCTGACCCAGTTGGACTATGACCGGGAGATGACCCTGATTCTGACCGAGCCGGAAGTGGCCGGTAAAGCGACGATGTGGGGACTGGTTAGCCTGAGCGCCAGCCCCGATCGGGAACAGGCCGAATACGCAATTGCTCTGGATCGGGGGATGGCGGGTTGCGGACTGGGGGCGCTCCTGATGCGCTGCATCATTGCCTACGCTCGGCAACGGGGCATCCGCGAGATCGTGGGCGAGGTTCTCGATGACAATGAGCCGATGCTCCGGCTCTGCCAGGCGCTCGGGTTTACGCAAGAAGCCCATTGGGATGATGATCCACATCTCATTCGCGTTTGTTTGCCGCTTTCTGATGTCGTGTAGCCTTGCTCGTTGGTAGCCTTCCATTCTGGAATTCTTCTCTTTTTCCCACCCCCCTCGCCAGGAAGCGAGGAGGACTGGCTGCACGGTCCCCAGCCCGCTTCATACGACTGAAATCGTCTTGACATCCTGCGAACACAGCCGCGCCACAAAATGTGTTAAGCGCGAGCGCGCCAGCACAATCAACTCGACTCTATGGGGCTAAGCAATGAGCAAAAATAAGACACTGATTATGGCGCTAACCATGCTGACTGGCGCCGGAATTGGCGTCGTACACGCCGAAAGCGGCGCGACCACCAAAAGCACCAGACCGCCGTCCTGGGAATCCTACCTATTGCAATGGGACAGCGCGCAACTCGGTCCGCGACCGTTCTATTTGGTCGAGGGCATGGACGAGGGGGCGCTGAAGGATCGCCTGATGGAATGCAAGGATGGACCTTTTTACCGCACCGACTTTTCTATCGGCCACCGTGGCGCGGCCATGCAGTTTCCGGAGCACTCAGACAAGGCCTATATGGCGGGAATCCGCATGGGAGCCGGCATCGTGGAGTGTGATGTGACCTTCACCAAGGATGGCCAGTTGGTGTGCCGCCACAGCGAGTGCGATCTGGCGACTACTACGAACATCGTTGCCACGGACCTCAACGCCAAGTGTACAGTGCCCTGGACCGGTCCGGTGAACGATGCCCACCCCGCTCCGCAGTGCTGCACCAGCGATCTGACCCTGGAGGAGTTTAAGAGTCTGAAGGCCAAGATGGACGCTAGTAACCCCGCCGCCGACACGCCGGAGGGCTTTCTCGGCGGCACCGCTAACTGGCGCACTGACCTCTACGTCGGTCGCGCCAATGTGGTCACCTTCAGGGAGAGCATCGAACTCAACGAGATCAACGGGGTCAAGCACACCCCTGAACTAAAGGGCGCCACTCACCAAGACCGCATCGACGCTATTTTCGGCGGTCAGGAAAAATACGCCCAAAGGTTTATCGACGAGCTCAAGGCTGCCGGCGTTGACCCTAAACATGCGTGGGTCCAGTCCTTCAACCTGGACGACATCCTGTACTGGATCAAGAACGAACCCGAATTTGGCCAGCAGGCGGTCTACCTGGACAGCATCGACCCTACCGCCAACCCGCCTATCCCGCGCCTGACCGTCGACGAGCTGGGACGGCTGAAACAACAAGGTGTGCAGGTATTCGCTCCGCCGATGTGGGCGCTGCTGGACGTCAATGACACCGGTGAGGTGATTCCATCCCAGTACGCCCTGGACATCAAGCGCGCCGGACTGAAGATCATCACCTGGACCTTCGAGCGTTCTGATCTGCGCAATGGCGCGGCCAAGGCGGGCTGGTACTACCTGTTCGACTCCGAAGGCAAAGCCATCCGTAAGGATAGCGACATGTACAAAGCGCTGGACGTATTGGCTCGCAAGGTCAAAATTGAGGGCATCTTCTCCGACTGGCCAGCTACGGTGACCTATTACGCCAACTGCATGGGCCTTTAACGCGCCTTGGTCGGGGTAGTATCACGCTGCTCCGGCTACTGTGCATCAACGCGGCTGACGCAGACGGTCAACTGCCAGCCGCCTAATCCATCATCCTGGTTATCGCCCTCTTGCGCCACTGTAATGCGTGGCCACGCCGCGCCGACCTCGAACCCGACGACATTGCGGCTTTCGCGGTTGAATTCCACGCCGATCAGATGAATAGGCTGTCCCAAAGCCCGGTATTTCTCGATCCATCCTATAATGATGAACGGATAGGGTGAAGCGTCTGAAACGGGTTGACGCTGGACTCTGCTTACGATGTCAATGAAGAGTCCGATTCCTGTCCCGAACTCATTGACCTGAAGACCACCAAGAATTGGGAGGCGATAGATGCGACGCTGGCTTGGACCCCTGCTTGGCATTCTGCTGCTAGGCGGTATTGGGGTGGGAATCTACTTTTCAGCCCAGGAACAAAACCAGGTGACTCAACAGCAACTGCTCGAACGCCGGCAGGTCCTGGCGCGCGGCGTCATCGGTTCGGAAAAAGAAGATTTTTTTCGTGACGCCAAAGTGATCGAAGCACTGCGCCAGCGCGGGCTGACCGTCACCGTGGAAAAAGCCGGCTCTCGACAAATCGCCAACCTGCCCACCCTGGAGCAATATGATTTCGCTTTCCCTGCTGGCTTGCCAGGGGCGGAGAAGATTCGCCGCGAGCGACGGGCGCGCTCCGCTTATACCCCGTTCTTCACACCGATGGTCGTTGCCTCTTGGCGGCCCATTGCGGAAATTCTTGAGCGCAACGGCCTGGCTCGGCAGGCGGATCGTTACTATTTCCTCAATATGAAGAAGCTGGTTGACCTGATGAACGCCGGTAAGCGTTGGAATGATCTGGATCATAACGAAGCCTATGCCGTTGGCAAGAGCATTCTGATTTCCTCTACCGATGTCCGTAAGTCCAATTCGGCGGCCATGTATCTGGCGCTGTTCAGCTTTATCGTCAACGGCGATGCAGTGGTGCAGAGCGAGGAGCAAATTTGCCGCATTTATCCAGCCTTTCGCGATATTTTCCTGCGCCAGGGTTTCACCGAATATTCCTCGGAAGCCCCGTTCGAGGACTATCAGGTGATGGGCATGGGCAAATCGCCCTTGGTGATCATCTATGAATCACAATTCCTGCAATTAGCGGCGCAGGGGCGACTGCGGTCCGAGATGGTGCTGCTGTATCCGGAGCCAACGATTTACACCAAGCATGTTCTGATTGCCTTCACCGAAGCCGGCCAGCGGTTGGGCGAGGCGCTGGAGACTGATCCGGCATTGCGCCGCCTGGCGGTGGAATATGGATTCCGCAACCCGGACATCGTCTATTTCCGCGAATTCGCCAGCCAGCATCAAGTGCCGATCGCCGATACCCTGGTCAATGTCGTTGAACCGCCCACTTACGAAATCATTGAGATGATGATCGCCTCGATTGAGGCGTCGCTAGATCGCAACTTGTCTGATCCCCTCGCGCACTGCGGTCAGCGCAACCTCTGAATTCTTGCCTTGCCGATCCGGCCCAGCGCTTCCGCCTAACCCTGATGCAATTTTGTTCGGAGCACCCATGCCCACCCTTGAACTGACGCCGCCCGAAATCCTTACCCCTCCAGCCCCGGTAACGCCAGTTGCGCCGGAACAGGCGCATGGCATGGTGAAGCTGGAGCCGGAAACCATCGCTAGCTTGAATCACCGGGTGCAGGAATTCGTGTCTGCGGTTTTGACGCTGCATCCCCACAGTGACGAATTCAAAACCAAGGTCGCTCATGTTCACAACTTGGGCGTTGCGGAAATTCGCGCTGCCGCCAGCGTCTCCAACCGGATGCTGCAACGCCCGACCCAGGAACTCAACAGCGGCCTGTTCGACGACGGCGCGCCAATCTCGCGCACCCTCACCGATCTGCGCAAGACGGTCGAGGACCTCGATCCCGGCCGCCAGGGCGATCTGTTTGCCCCCAAAAAGCTGTTTGGCATCATTCCATTCGGTAACCGGTTGCGCGATTATTTCCTGCAATACCAGTCTGCGCAAAACCACATCAACGCTATTCTGCAGGCGCTGTACAGCGGTCAGGATGAGCTGCGCAAAGACAACGCCGCTATTGAGCAGGAGAAAGCCAATCTGTGGGCCATGATGCAGAAGCTGGAGCAGTATGTGTATGTCGGCAAACAACTGGACAACGAGCTGGAGCATCGCCTCTACGAAATCGAGGCGCAGGATGCCGAGAAAGCGCGGATTGTCAAAGAAGAGGTCCTTTTCTACCTGCGGCAGAAAGTGCAGGATTTGCTGACCCAACTGGCGGTCAGCGTGCAAGGCTACCTGGCGCTGGACATGATCCGCAAGAACAATCTGGAATTGATCAAGGGCGTAGACCGGGCGACCACCACGACGATTTCCGCCCTGCGCACCGCCGTGATTGTTGCCCAGGCGCTGGCCAATCAGAAGCTGGTTCTGGATCAGATCAACGCGCTGAACGCTACCACCGGCAACCTGATCGAATCCACCGCGGCGATGCTCAAACAGCAATCGGCGCAAATTCAGCAGCAGGCGGCTGGCGCTACGGTCAATTTCAACCAGCTTAAAGCTGCCTTCGCCAATATCTATCAGGCGATGGACAACATATCCGACTACAAGCTCAGGGTGCTGGACAATATGCGTCAGACCGTTGACGCGCTGTCCAGCGAGGTGGAGAAGGCCAAGGTGTATGTGGCGCGAGCGCGGGAAGCAGAAGCGATCATTGCGTCTCCGTCGCCCGCAACGGATCTGATGTTGTGAGGACATTGGCGTGGATGTGACCCAACGAAGGAGGCGATAGAGCGATGGGGCGGAAAATAATCCTTGGTTTACTGGGACTGGGTTTATGGCTGGCGCTATTGACCGGTTGCGGACGCAGCGAACCGGAAGCGACGCTCAAAGTGCTAGCCGGTTCGGAATTGCAAGACATGGCGCCGGTGCTGCGCGATCTGGAGTCAACAACTGGCGTGCGGCTGGCGATGGAATACACCGGTTCGCTGGACGGCGCCGAGCGGCTGGCGGGGGGCGAAAAAGTCGATCTGGCCTGGTTTTCCCACGGCAAATATCTGACCCTGCTGGCTGGTTCACGGATTGCGGCGCAGGAAAAAATCATGCTGTCGCCGGTGGTGCTGGGCGTCAGGGAGAGCCGGGCGCGCGCCTGGGGATGGATCGATAATCCTAACCTGACCTGGCGCGATATCGCCGCTAAGGCCGCCAGCGGCGAACTGCGGTATGCGATGACCGATCCAGCCTCGTCCAATACGGGTTTCACCGCCCTGATTGGCCTAGCGTCCGCCTTTTCCGGCCGCGGCGAAGCCCTGCAACCGGAAGCGATTGACGCCGTCGCACTCAAGTCATTCTTCACCGGGCAGGCGCTGACCGCCGGCAGTTCCGGCTGGCTGGCCGAACGGTATGTTCAGGAACAGGATCGACTGGACGGCATGATCAACTACGAATCGGTGCTGCTGGGATTGAATGCGGGGGGGCAACTGCGGGAAAAGCTGACGCTGGTTTATCCCCGGGAAGGTATTGTGACCGCCGATTATCCGCTCATGCTGCTGAATCCGGCGCAGCGCACGGCATATCAGACAGTGGTGGATTATCTGCGTCAACCGGATATCCAGCGCCGAATCATGGAGCAGACGCTGCGGCGTCCAGCCGTCGCAGCGGTTCCTCCCGATGGGCGGTTCCCGGATCGCCTGTTAGTGGAAGCGCCGTTTCCCGGCAATCGGGACGTCATCGACCGGTTGTTGTTCGCCTATCTGGATGAGCAACGGCGGCCGGGTCATGCTCTGTTCGTGCTGGATGTCAGCGGTTCCATGAAGGGCGAGGGCATCGAGCAACTGAAAACCGCCCTGCTGAATCTGGCCGGCGCCGACCAGAGCCTGAGCGGCCGCTTTGCCCGATTTCGTGGCCGCGAGCGCATCACTTTTCTGCCCTTCAGCAGCAATGTGCTGCCCGCCCAGAATTTTCAAGTCGGCGATACCGCCACCGAAGGTAGTGATATGCGCGCCATCCGCCAAGCGGTGACGGCATTGCAGGTTGGCGGGAAAACCGCACTCTTTTCGGCTTTGCAACGGGCTTACGAGATCGGCGGGCAAGCGCAGGTGACGGAGCCGAATCGTTATTATTCGATCGTGTTGATGAGCGACGGACAGAGTAATCAAGGTTTATCGGAAGCCGAGTTTCTACAATGGCACCGGAATTTACCGGCATCGACTCAAAACATCCGGGTGTTTCCTGTGCTGTTTGCCGAGGCCGATGACGCTAGCATGAAGCGGCTGGCGGAAGCGACGGGCGGTCGCGTATTCGATGGCCGCAGCGAGTCGCTGAGTCAAGTGTTCAAGGCGATTCGTGGTTATCAATGAGATCAGCGAGATTGATTCATGAAACGCCGTTGGTTGTTGTTCTTGTACGGCGCTCCCAATATCGTGGGCTGTTTGCTGGGGTTGGCCGGGCTGGGGTTGTATTTCGCCGGAGTGATTCATGACTATTGGTTGCCGATCGTGCTGGGATTGTATGCGGGCGGCTGGTTGATAACGCCGCGCCGCGCCGACCGGCAACTTCGTTTGACTCACGAACTGGATACCGAAGCGCTGCGCGCCAGCCTGGATGAATTGCTGGCTTCGATTCGACGTCAGGTTCCAGCGGATATTTTGGCCAGGACGCAGCGCATTACCGAGACCATTCTGGAAGTGCTGCCGCGTCTCGGGGAATTCGACGGCGGCAGCCATAATACCCATGTCATCCGCCAAACGGCGCTCGACTATCTTCCCACCGCGTTGCAGAACTATCTCGCCCTGCCTTCAGCGTTTGCCCGCCTGCATCCGCTGCGGGATGGCAAAACCGCGCATCAGATTTTGCTGGAGCAACTGGATTTGCTCGACGGCAAAATGCGTGAGATCGCTGCGGATATTCACCGGCAGGACAGCCAGCAATTGCTGATCCATGGGCGATTTCTGGAAGACAAGTTTCGCGACGGTCAGGAGTGGTTGGCCGGGGGATAATCGAACAAACTCTGTTCGTATTCGCCAACCTCTTCCCAATGCCTCATAGGGCCACACCGGCTGAAACAATTTGTTACCTCTTGTTACCGCTTGGAAAAGCTTTGCCGGTTGGTAATGCGTAACCTGTCTCCGCGCTGGCATGGGGCCAGCGATACAACACGCTGGAGATATTCCG
>JAGRHM010000479.1 GCA_020445005.1 Candidatus Competibacteraceae bacterium
AGAGTTTCAATACAGCTTCTTAGTCAGAATGACTGATAAGGAAGTGATCAATGAAATACCGACCGGGAATCTTTCCCTGAATAATTACGCTTGGACCGCGTTTCGTAGCCGAATAAAAAAATGGAACACCATAAAAATCCTTGGCATTGCCAGAGTCCAAGAGGCTGATTTCATATTCATAGAACCAATTTTAGCTGACGGTTCACTCGACAAAATACAGCTATTCACTATTCTATTCAATTCGGAAGCCCAGACCTATAAAGCTGTTACCGACAGTGACCAGATTATTCCTTGGTACATTATTAGCGAACCACGATTCATGCAGTTTATTTATGAAAAGTACGCGCCACCTCCGTCCGGTCCCTGACCGCATCAGCATGGCCTTATGAGAAGGGCTGTAGGGCCGTAGACTCAAAAGGTGGATTGCGCTCCGCTTACCCACCCTACCCGGTTATCCGTCATTTGAGGACACCGGATGAAGCACTCCATCGATCCCAAAATCGACTGCGTGTTCAAGGCCCTGCTCGGGGCCGAGCGCAACCGCCGGCTGCTGATCCATTTTCTCAACGCCATCCTGGCCGGCGAACTCGCCGTCCCGCTCACCGAGGTCGAGATTCTCGATCCCTACAACGAACGGGAATTTATCGACGACAAGCTCAGCATCGTCGACGTCAAGGCCCGCGACCGGGCCGGGCGGTTCTACCAAATCGAAATCCAGTTGCTCAACATCCCCGATCTTCCCGCCCGCATTCTCTATGGCTGGGCCGATCTCTACAGCGCCCAGTTGCGGGATGGCGAGGGTTACGACCGACTCCAGCCCACCTACAGCATCTGGCTGCTGGGCCAGACCCTGCGACCGAAGATCACGGAAGCGGTTCATTGCTTCCGGCTACGCGACGAGCAGGGGCGCAGCCTGGTGGAGCACGGCGGCATCTGGCTGCTGGAACTGAGCAAATGCCGGATCGCGGCGGTCGAAACCGAGCAGGACCGCTGGCTGAAATTCTTTATCGAAGGCGAACGGCTCGACGACGAGCACCTGCCGGCGTGGATGCAAACCGAGGAGATGCGGCAAGCCATGAGCACCCTGAAAGCGTTTTCCGAGAAAGAGCGCGCCTATCACCAGTATCAGGCGCGGCAGAACTACCTGCGACAGCAGAAAAGTATCGAAGCCTACCAGGCGGCCCTGCGCGCCGACATCGAGCGGGCCGAAGCGGAGTTGGAACAGGCGCGAGCGGCGAAAGCGCAGGCCGAGGCGGCGAAAGCGCAGGCCGAGGCGGAGAGCACGCAGGAACGGGCGGCGAAAGAGCAGGAACGGGCAGCGAAAGAAGCGGCCCTGGCGGAAATCGAGCGCCTCAAAGCGTTACTCCGGAAGTAGGGTCGTAGCCAGGTAGCCAGACAGAAGTTTTGATTGGTTCAAACAGGCGTAGGGTGGATAAGCAGAGCGTCATCCACCTGTCCTGAGCTTGGCGGATGGTGGATTTCGCTTCGCTCATCCACCCCACAGTAGAGATCGCCACCGGTCAGAATTTTACCGTGAAATTTACGACAACGCATCTGATGCATTATCATTTAATCATCATTTAATGGAGGTATGGGATGCGCACCACGCTGGATATCGACGACGAAGTTCTGAATGCCACAAAGGAAATTGCGCGCCGTCAACGCAGAACAGCCGGGGCGGTCATCTCGGAACTAGCGCGGCGGGCTTTGACACAGGCTGTGCTGGAATCGCAGACGGTTGCACCGGAACCGTTCTATGGTTTTCGCCCACTGGCTCCCGAAGGCCGGGTTATCAGCAACGAGACCATCGAACGTTTGCGCGAGGAAGAGGGCATCTGATGCGGGGATTGCTCGACGTCAACGTACTGATCGCGTTGCTCGATGCCGCACACGTTCATCATGGCAATGCCCGCGCCTGGCTCGAAGCCAATATCGAGCAGGGGTGGGCCTCCTGCCCACTGACCCAGAATGGCTGTATCCGTATCCTGTCTCAACCAGCCTACCCGGGCGCACAACCGCCCGCAGTGATCGCCAACCGACTGGCGGAGGCAACCGGGCAACGATGGCACGAGTTCTGGCCCGATGATCTGAGCCTGCTGGAGCCTCATTGCGTCAATTGGCTACATGTACTCAGCTCGCGCCAGTTGACCGATGTCTACCTGCTGGCGCTGGCGGTGCGCCGGGGCGGGCGACTGGTCACCCTTGATCGAGCCGTCCCGCTAAACGCAGTACCAAAGGCCAATAAAGTCCATCTGGAATTTGTTTGATTAATCGGGACACTATAGAATTTAAATGACCTGGAAAGACAATACTGTAGCCGTTCCGCCCATTAGGTTCTTCGACACTTTCGGGGAAGATTTTAGCTTGAGAAATTTCGCCAACTGCTTCGGCTGGGGCCTGATGCTATTCATCCTCAGCGCCACAACGCCCGCGAGCGAACCGTCGACCGGCCAACCCCCGCTCGACCGGCCCAGCCCGGCGTCCACCACGACCTCCAGCATTCTCCAATGTCCCCCGGCTACGACCGAGATCCCGTCCAACCGTAACCCAGGCGCCACCACCGCTTCATTGCCGTCCCTGCCCAATGCCCTGCAACCGGGAAACCAGCGACCACAAACCGATTGCTACCTGTCTCCGCAGGAAGCCGCCGCCCAATTTCGCAACCACACGGCCTACCTGATCGATGTCCGCGCCAGCGCCGCCTTCGAGCAATATCATATTTCCGGCGCGCTTAACATTCCCGCCTACGCCATCAAGACCAAACCATTCCTGAAAAACAAACCGCTCATCCTCATCGACGCCGGCTACCGTTCCCACACGCTCGACACCCTCTGCCAGACATTGCGGCAACAAAATTACACTGTCGCCATTCTCGACGGCGGCCTCAACGCCTGGCGTCATCAAGTCGCTCCACTCACCGGCGACGCCTTGGCGCAAGTCAACTTGGACTCAGCGCCAAGCTCGCCCCTCCCGCATTTCGCCAGCGCCTCAAGCAAATCGCCGCCCAACGTCAAAATACCGTCGGCGCCGCGCCCTACCTGCTGCTCATCAACGCCAACGGCGACTACGACCGAATCAAAGCCCTGCTGCGCGACGACGACCCTATTCCCAACGTTTACTACCTCCAGGACGGCCTACATGGCTACGACCGGTCTCTCAAAAATCTGGCCGCCCTGCACGAGCGCCTTCCACCGCCGGCCCCGGACCGACAGTGCGCCCAGGCCCCCTAGCAACCGTCATTTCCACGTCCGCACCCCTACACGTTTAGCCCGCCATGGCCTCTGTCGCCCGCCAGCGCCAAAGCGACGCTACCCCTCCCCGGCTCCGCGAGCTTCTCCTGTTCACGGGACTCCTGCTATTGCTCATCGGCATTGGATACTGGCTCAGCGCCCGGACGCCAAACTCCGCACAACCGAACTACCCCATCCCGCGCACTCTGCGCTACAGCTTCACGGTGACCAACACCACCCCGCGTTTATTGAAACAAACGGAAATCTGGATTGACGCGCCGGTCAAACAAACCGCGACGCAACAGACGATCCAGGTCGCCACGTCACTGCCCCATACCCTGATCGAAGACCCGATTGGTAACCAGATCCTGCACCTGGCTATTCCCGTGTTACCGCCGAACAGCTCCAAAATCCTCACGGTCACCGCCGATTTGCGCCTGTCCGACCACCCCAACCCAGCGTTCCAAACACCGGTGGAACGCTTCACGGCCCCGGAACCCGGCATCGAAAGCAACCATCCCCTGATCCAGACGCGCGCTCAGACCCTGCAGGGACCGGACCCGCTGACCACCAGCCGCCGGATTTACCAATGGGTTGCCGATAATATGGAATACATCGGCTATGTCCAGGAACAGCGCGGCGCACTCCACGCCCTGCAGCACCGCAAGGGCGACTGCACCGAATACGCCGACCTGTTTACCGCCCTCGCCCGCGCCAACGGTATTCCTGCCCGCACGCTAAGCGGCTGCGTCTATGAGGAAAACGCCGTGCTAAAAGTCCGGGATTACCATAACTGGGCCAAGTTTTATCATGAGGGGCAATGGTACGTCGCCGATCCGCAAAAGCGCACCTTCATGAGTAATCCCAGCGCTTACCTGGCCCTGCGGATCAGCACGACCGGCAACCCCGAACCGTGGGGCAACGCTCATCAGTTCGCCTATGTCACCAGAGGCATCCGGGTTAAAATGCATTAAATGCGGCTTCACCTGCATCCGAGTTCGGATTTCCAGGAAAAAACCTGATATAATTTCAGGTCATTAATTCACGCAATTCTATTTTGAGCGATATTTCAATGAAAATAATAACTCGATTTTTAATGAGTTTTTTCCTCATTACCGGCATGTCTGTTTACGCCGCTGAACCCGGGACCCTGCAAATCACCGAACCGTGGGCGCGGGAAAGCCCTCCCACCATGACCAATGGCGCGGTCTACATGACCTTGACCAATACCGGGTCCGAGACCGATCGCCTGCTGGAAGGCTCCGGCGAAGTCGCCGAAACCATCGAACTACATACCCACATTATGGAAAATCATGTGGCGAAAATGCGCAAGGTGGAATCGATTGAAGTTGCGACGGGTCAACCGACCGTTCTGCAACCGGGCGGGTTGCACATCATGCTGATTGGCCTCAAGCAACCCCTGACCGCCGGCCAAACTTTTCCGCTGACCTTGCGTTTTGAAAAGGCGGGTGAAATTCCTGTTGAGGTCACGGTGCGCGGCAAGGACGCAGACGCCGCCGAAATGCCGCAGAGCGACGGTCATGCCCACCATCATCACAATTAGTACGCGCGATGAAACCTGATTCCGCTACGGACCGATCCAGTCCGCCTGCCCCAGGGATGGCTCCGCGCGCCAGAACGTTGCTGGTAGCGGCCGTCGCAATACTGGCTTTCGGACTGGGATTATGGTTGAACTTCGGACTCCTTCCTGACCGCGTCGACCCACCGGCCATTGCCGGCATCTTCCTGGAGCCGCCCCGGTCGGTCGAGGATTTCACGCTGATCGACCAGACCGGCCAGCCATTCACCAAGGATCGCTGGCACGGCAAATGGACTTTTCTCTACTTTGGCTACACCTTTTGCCCCGATATCTGCCCCTTGACGCTACTGGAGCTGAGCAAGATGCAGAAAATCCTGGCGCAGGAGCATCTGGATCAGAACAACGCCTATCTGTTCATTTCCGTGGACCCGGCCCGGGACACTCCGGAACG
>JAGRHM010000480.1 GCA_020445005.1 Candidatus Competibacteraceae bacterium
ATCGCTTGCCGTGCGCTGCCACCCTTTTTCGACTACCGCTACCGGGTGGTCTACTCTCTCATTGAAACGGTCAAAACCATCGACGACATTAACCATCCGGCCGTCAAAGCTGTTCTGCGCTACCTCGACTGCCAACAAGGCCTGTCCATTAACTACGATGGCGACCTGCCCGCTCGCTCCGGCCTGGGCACCAGTTCCAGCTTCACCGTCGGCTTGCTTAACGCCCTGTACGCCCTGCATGGCCAATACGCCGACGCTGATCGCCTGGCCCGCCAAGCCCTGTATGTCGAACAAGTCCTAATCGGCGAGCCAGTCGGCTCTCAGGATCAGATCGCCGCCGCCTACGGCGGCTTCAACCGTATCCGCTTCCATCCCGGCGGGACCTTTGAGGTCGCACCGGTCATTATCAGCACCGCCAGGCGGGAAACCCTGATCGAACACCTTATGCTATTTTTTACCGGCGTCTCCCGCCATTCTGCTGACGCCGCCCGCGACAAAATCGCCAACCTGCCCCAGCGCACTGCACAGTTGCAACAGATCGGCGCTGCGGTGGAAGAGGCCCTGTGCCTTCTCAGCGGCAACGACAGCATCTTGCCTTTTGGCGAGCTGCTCAACGAAGTTTGGCGACACAAGCGCGCCCTGTCGGACCGGGTCGCCACCCCGGCTATCGACGATCTCTATCGCGCAGCCCGGTCCGCCGGCGCCATCGGCGGTAAACTGCTGGGCGCGGGCGGCGGAGGGTTCTTCCTGCTGTTTGTCCCGCCCGCCCGGCAGACAGCCGTGCGCCAGCGTTTGCAACACCTGATTCATGTTCCTATGGGATTCGACGACTCAGGTTCTAAAATCGTCCTCTATCAGCCCAACGGCCTTGGTTAAGCCCATGACGAAACATTAATCGTCTACTTCACAAAATTACTCTTGATTAATGAGGTTTTGGCGCGCAAACTGGTTAAGCAATTTCAGATCAAGGAATATTCCCCGTAAATCCTTAATCTTGGTTCTTTGAGAGTTCTAGCGGCTCCGCTGCGCGAGGACTCATTGCAGCTTGAACCAATTGGGCTTGGCAATGAAGCAATGCTCATTTGGCCCATGGGTGCTTAGGCCAATGCTATACAGACTCTCAAAGAACAGAACCAGATAAAAAGTAAAAGAATTTTCGGAGATTGTACTATGTCCAGCCCGCCTGCCTCCGATCGGTTACCTTTCCATCCCCATCCCCTGGCTGTCGCGGTTGCAACCGCCTTTGGCGTTGGCGTCGCGCCGATGGGCTGGGGGCAAGCCCTGAACTTGCCTAATGTCACTCCCGCAGTCAACGCTATCAACGTCGCGCGCGGCAGTAATATAGCGATGCCGTTTACTACTGCAACATCCCTGACCTTTGGGCAGAATTTCATCGTCCGGGGCAATGAAACGGTGCACTATCCGGGTGTGTTCACAGGCAACGGCTCCGCCACCATCGCCTTCGATCCTACAGCGACATTCAAACCCGGCGAGCGCATCCAGCTTAGTTACACCGGCGGTAATGGTGCAGTGTGGGAATTCATCGCCGCCGCAACGGGGGGCAGCGGTCTGTTTACCGACAGTGGCGAAACGCTGGGCGATCACCAAACCCAGAGCGTGGCGCTGGGTGACGTGGATGGCGATGGCGACCTTGACCTCGTCGAAGGTAATGCTTTCCAACCGAATCGGGTGTGGCTCAACAATGGCTCTGGAACTTTCAACGACAGTGGCCAAACCCTGGGTAATTCTGGAACCTCCAGCGTGGCGCTGGGCGATGTGGATGGCGA
>JAGRHM010000481.1 GCA_020445005.1 Candidatus Competibacteraceae bacterium
ATGGATGGGGCGTTTGATTGAATTCCGCCTGAGCAGCCCGAACATCCCCATGCCGCTTTCCCCTCCGACTTCTCGCCGCCCGCTTCATCAACGCCTTGTGCAGTGCCATGGCTATCAGCGGGATGATGGCTGGTGGGAAATCGAAGGACGCATGATTGACACCAAGACCTATACGTTTCCCAACGAAGATCGCGGCGGCTCCATCCAAGCTGGGGAAGCTCTACATGATATGTCGGTCCGCCTGACGATCGATCAAGCGTTTGTCATCCGCGAGGTCGAAGCATGCACCGATGGTTCGCCGTTCAGTCTGTGTCCGGCGATCGCCGCTCGCTATCGGCTGTTGATTGGGGCGCGCATCGGTCCCGGTTGGTCGCTCAAACTGCGCGAGCTATTCGGCGGGGTGAATGGCTGCACACATATGACTGAACTGCTGGGACCAGTAGCGACGACCTTCTTCCAAACGGTCTATGGTCAGCACTACGACCAGGAAGACGCCAAACCGCCGGCTGCGCGGGAAACGCCTCCGGTACTGAATACCTGTCATGCTCTGGCCAGCGACAGTCCCGTGGTGAAAAAACGCTGGCCACGGGCCTACACCGGACGCGATCGGGAAACGGACGCGCAGCATCGACCGCTAGTGGATGATTGCCTGACGTGATCAAACCGTCTCCGGCTTCAAATCCCGCGCCAGCAGAATTTCCACTGCCCGGCGCGGGTCCTGACCCTGGTGCAATACTTGATCCACTTGCTCGGTAATCGGCATTTCCACCCCGTGGGTCCGGGCCAGGCGCAGGGCTTCCCGAACGGTCGCTGCCCCTTCCACGACTTGGCCAATCGCCGCGCAGGCCGCCTCGGCCGTTTCACCCCGCCCCATCGCCAGACCAAAACGGCGATTGCGCGACTGATCGTCGGTACAGGTCAACACTAGATCGCCAACGCCGGCCAGTCCCATGAAGGTCTCGCGCTGACCGCCGACCGCCAACCCCAGACGGGTCATTTCCGCTAATCCACGGGTGATGAGCGCGGCACGGGTATTCGCGCCAAATCCCAGACCATCGGCGATACCCGTCGCAATAGCCAGCACATTCTTGACCGCGCCACCCAGTTCGACGCCGACGATATCGGTGCTGGTGTAGGCGCGCATATTAGAGCCGTGCAACAACAACGCCGCCCGGCGGGCGTAATCCACGTCGCACGCGGCAACCGTAACCGCCGTTGGCAAACCCCGGGCAACTTCGCCAGCGAAACTGGGTCCCGAAATAGCCGCTACCGGCCAGGATGCGCCCAATATCTCGGCAGCAACTTCATGAAGAAAGCGGCCGCTGCCTGGCTCCAAACCCTTGGTGGCCCAAGCTAGACCGGCATTAGCCGGCAACATGGGGCGCAAACGCTCCAACGTCATGCGGTAGGCATGACTGGGCGTCGCCACCAGCGCCCAATCGATTCCAGCAACCGCCGCCGGCAGGTCGACGCCCACTGTCAGTGCGGCTGGGAAGGGAAGACCGGGCAAATACCGGCGATTTTCTCGTTCCCGGCGCAGCGGCTCCACTTCCTGGGGATCGTGACCCCACAGGCGAACGACATGGCCATTGCGGGCTAGTAACAGGGCCAGCGCGGTTCCCCAGGAACCTACGCCCAGCACGGTGATGATTGCAGGGGAATGCATCAGGGATCAGAAGCAGGCATCAGGGATCAGGCGTGTAGCCCGGATGGAGCGCCGCGGAATCCGGGAAAGCCCTGGATT
>JAGRHM010000482.1 GCA_020445005.1 Candidatus Competibacteraceae bacterium
CTCCGCAGAACTGTTGCGAAACGCGGATTCGGCGATGTATTACTCCAAGGAGCAAGGACGGAATACCTACCACTACTTCACCGATGACATGAATAAGGGTGCGTCTCGCCGCCTGTTGCTCGAAGAGCATTTCATCGGCGCGCTGGAACGGGGTGAACTCTCGGTACTCTACCAGCCGTTAGTGGATATCCAGCGCGGCGCCGTGGTGGGGGCCGAAGCCCTGCTGCGCTGGCGCAGTTCGGTACTGGGCGCGATCTCGCCGGATGAGTTCATCCCGATCCTGGAACAGAATGGCCAGATCGTCCCCGTCGGGCGATACGTTATCACCGAGGCTATCGAAATGGCAGCGAGCTGGCAGAAATACGGGAATTTCAAGATCGCCATCAATCTTTCTCCACGGCAGTTCCGGGACCTCAATTTGGTTCGTTTTATTGACGATACCTTACGGAAGGTAGGTCTCCCTGGCCACCTGCTCGAACTGGAAATTACCGAAGGTGTGTTGATGAGCGGGAATTACCCGATCGATACCATCCTTGCCGCTTTGAACGAATTGGGTGTCAAACTGGCGATGGATGACTTCGGTACCGGATACTCCTCTTTGAGCTACCTGCGCAAGTATCCTTTCGCCACCCTCAAGATCGATCGCAGCTTCATCAACGACATCGCCGTGGATGCTGCCGACCGAGAACTGGTCAGCGCCGCCGTGACCATGGCCAGGAATCTGGGATTACATGTGGTTGCCGAGGGGGTTGAAAACGAGGCGCAACGAGAAATTCTGCTGGAACTACAGTGCGGAATGGCGCAGGGCTATTACTACAGCAAACCGATACCGGGAGACGCGCTGACCGCCATGGTGCGGGATTCCGAGATTAGGGAGCATTAGGAGGAGAAGACACCTGACCCGCTAACCAGCCTGTCCCGTGTTTTCCAACGGCAACACCGGTTTCATGCGCGCTCCAAGCGTGGTGGTGGACTCCTCGGGCAAACCTAAGAGATGCCGATAAACGATGGCATATTCCATGACCCGCTGCACATAGGCGCGGGTTTCTCGGTAGGGGATCGTTTCCACCCAGATATCAGCGGGTGCTGGATCATCGACCGGCAACCATGCAATGACTTTGTTGGGACCCGCGTTGTAAGCGGCAGTGGCCAACACCGGATTAGCCTGCAATCGTTCCAGCATGCGCCGCAGATAGTGGACGCCATAACGAATATTAATTTCTGGTTGACGCAGGTCGGGCGTAGCAACAGCATCCTGCAAGTCTTGGGCAATTTGCCGACCCGTCGCCGGCATGAGCTGCATTAATCCCTGCGCCCCAACCGGAGAGCGGGCGTCGCCGCGAAAGGCGCTTTCCTGACGAATGATCGCATAAATCCAGGCAGGGTCTACGGCATCGGCCGCAGCGTTCGCCATGATCCCATCGCGGTAGGCCAGTGGAAAGCGCAATTCCAGATCATCCCAGTGTTCAGCCCGGGCAATGGTCATGATGGCCTGATGATGCCATCCCAAACGGTAGGCCAACCGCGCGGCCTGTTTCAGTACCGCCGGGTCAAACGCCTGGGTGGCGCGTTGCCATTCGGCGCTGGCTTCCCATTCGCGCCCCAGAATGTAGAGCTCCTTGGCCCGTTGCAACCCGGGGGAATCCGCTAACAGTTTGTCCAGTTCAGTCGACGAAACCGTCAGTGGCGTATTAGTGATCGTGTAAGCAACGCCGAGCCGATCAGCGGCCAGAAAACCGTAATAATCGCGTTGCCCGGCGACGCGCTGGTAAGCCTCACGCGCTTCCTCACCCCGCCCCATGACGTCGAGCGCCCGACCCCGCCAGTATTGCCAGCGTGGACTGTCGCGCTCTTCCGGCGGCAACTGATCAAGCCAGCGCAGGGTTGCCGGCCAATCGCCTTGTTTCAGGCAAACGCGAATCCGCCATTCGCGCACGTCAACGTCAACCACGGTTTCCGGCAAGGCGGTGAGCCGCGCCAGCGCGGTCGGATGATAATCGCTGGCGATCCACAGAGCGAGCAGTCGTTCCGCATCGGCCAAATGAGGCGCCAGGAATGGGTTGCGCGCTTTGAGATCATCCAAAGCAGCCATCGCCGCCAGCGCGTCGCGC
>JAGRHM010000483.1 GCA_020445005.1 Candidatus Competibacteraceae bacterium
CCGCTGCACGCGGTGTTGAGAATACTCATCTTTGCCCACTTTTCCTGGTCCTGATAAGCCAGAGCGGCCTGGTGCTGGGCATCGATGAAGGCGCGGAAATCCGCAATGGTCAGCCATGGATCATGCGGGCTGGTCAGCGTGTGCAGAATCGGGTCGAAAATGCCCTGCTCAAACTGGTTAAAGTGGTGACTCTCCAGCAGATGCATGACTCGGGCGATATCGGAATCGCCGTGAATGATTCCCACTGGATTGTAGTCCCGTCGCCGTTCCTCGACCTGTTCCGCCGTCAAGCCGAACAGGAAGAAGCTGTCGTCGCCCACTTCCTCGCGGATTTCGATATTAGCGCCGTCCAGTGTGCCAATCGTGACCGCGCCGTTCATCATGAATTTCATGTTGCCGGTGCCTGACGCCTCCTTGCCGGCGGTGGAAATTTGCTCGGACAGATCGGTGCCCGGACAGATCACTTCCATCGCCGTTACCCGGTAGTTGGGCAAGAAAGCGATCTTCAGCTTGTCGCCGACTTCCACATCATTGTTGATCACCTTGGCGACGTTATTAGTCAGCTTGATGATCTGCTTGGCCATGTAATAGCCCGGCGCCGCCTTGCCGCCGATCAGTACGCAACGCGGCGTCCAGTTGGCGGCGTCACCACGCTTGATGCGGTCATAAAGATGAATGACGTGCAGGATATTCAGCAGCTGGCGCTTGTATTCATGCATGCGCTTGACCTGCACATCAAACATGGCTTTGGTGTTGAAAACCACGCCGCTATCCGCTTCCACCAGGCTGGCCAAACGGACCTTGTTCTCCTGCTTGACCGCCCGCCAGCGCGCTCGGAACTTGGCGTCGTCCGCGTAGGGAATCAGCTTGCGCAGTTCGTCCAGATTCGTGACCCAGCCGGGACCGATGGTTTCAGTCACCAGCTTGTTCAAACCGGGGTTACAGCCAGCCATCCACCGACGCTGGGTCACGCCATTGGTTTTGTTGTTGAACTTCTCCGGCCACATTTCATAGAAGTCGTGGAACAGTCCTTTCTGGAGCAGATCCGAGTGCAGCGCAGCGACGCCATTGACCGAGAAGCTGCCGACGATAGCCAGATAGGCCATGCGCACCTGCTGTTCGTAGCCTTCCTCGATCAACGACATGCGGGCCTGACGATCCATGTCGCCGGGCCAATGAGTAGCGACTTGGGCAAGGAACCGGGCATTGATCTCGTAGATAATATCCAGCAGGCGGGGCAGCAGTTGCCGGAACAGCCGCACTGACCAGCGTTCCAGCGCTTCCGGCAGCAGCGTATGGTTGGTGTAAGCCATGACGTTGCTGGTGATTTTCCAGGCTTCATCCCAACCGACGCCATGCTCATCCATGAGCAACCGCATTAACTCGGCCACCGCGATGGTCGGGTGGGTGTCGTTGAGCTGGAAGCAGCTCTTGGCGGCAAACTCGCTGAAGTCCTCGCCGTGAATGCGGGTCCATTGCCGCAGGACATCCTGCAGGCTGGCTGAGGCGAGGAAATATTGCTGACGCAACCGCAATTCCTTGCCATTCTCGGTAGCGTCATTGGGGTAAAGCACCATGGTGATGTTTTCCGCCATGTTCTTAGCGCCCACCGCCTGGTCATAGCTGCCCGCGTTGAAATCCTCCAGATCGAATTCGTCAGTGGCCTTCGCGCCCCACAGGCGCAGGGTATTGACCGCGCCGTTGCGATAACCAGGGATCGGGAGATCGTAGGGCACCGCCAGCACGTCGTGGGTATCCAGCCAGCGCCAACCCATGTCGCCATTCGCTTGGAGATAACCCTCGGTACGCCCGCCGAACTTGATGCGCTGCGCATACTCGGGCCGCTCTAGATCCCACAGGTTGCCGCTACGCAGCCAATGATCAGGTTCCTCGACCTGATAACCGTTCTCGATCTTCTGCCGGAACATGCCGTAGGCGTAGCGGATGCCGTAGCCCACTACCGGCAGCCGCAGCGTCGCGCAACTGTCCATGAAGCAGGCGGCCAGGCGACCGAGACCGCCATTGCCCAAACCAGCGTCATTTTCGCATTCAGCCAGTTCTTCCATGCTCAGGCCCAACTCGTTCAAAGCCTTGTGAACTGGTTCATCCACGCCAAGATTCAGCATGGCGTTGCTTAACGCCCGCCCCATTAGAAATTCCATAGACAGGTAATAGGCCCGGCGCACGCCGCCATCTTCCTCATAGGCATAGCGCGTGTTCTTCCATCGCTCCCACAACCGGTCGCGCAGGGTCAATACCAGCGCTTCGTACATATAGTGCGCGTAATGGGTATGCCGGTCACGGCCCAGGGTATGGCTGAAATAGCGCCGGAAATCGGAGGCAATGCTCTTGGCGTCCATGCCCAAGGGGGGAAGCTCCGTCAGCCAGGAGGCTGGAGTACTCTTTTCCAGGATTTTAATCGACATAAGATAAGGTCCGTTTCTGGTGGCTTTGAAAAAGGAAAACGCCTGACATCGTAAACAACGATAGTCGGGAGATCGCCAAATTCAAGTAGCAAACGGAGATCGTCGAGACTCATTGACTCAATGCGTCCGTTCAAGACAGCAGGCCGCCTGCTCCCGGGTATAAAAACAGCCACAACGGATGAAACCAGCAATCACGCTGGCCTTCACCGCGGCGACGCGACCGGTCGGATCGCGGGCGAGCACCAGATGATCGGGTAATCCATCAAGCGCATGAAAGGGCGCGGGGCGACCGTCCGCCCAGCAGGAGAGGTAGACCGCACCGGTGTCCTGATCCAGAAATCCGGGCAGAAAACCACAATGCCGATTTTCCTGACTGACTCCGCCGGTGCCGGCGAAAAACCAGTTCTCGGTAGCGAGCGTGTGCAAAGAGAGCGTCTGCGCCATGGTAATGTCCTCGCGTTCGGGTGAATGAGGAGGTTGCGACGCCTATTTCCGTAAAGTTTTCGTGGCTTAAAAACCACTAAAGCAATTTTTTGCCAAAACGAAACGGA
>JAGRHM010000484.1 GCA_020445005.1 Candidatus Competibacteraceae bacterium
AAGTCACTTGTATTATTTTAGCTCCAAATGCACCTGAACAAAACCAGGTTGGAGATGTCTGGTTAAGAGGTAAAAATTTTTTAAGAAGGCACTTTCATGAAAACAATACCTTCCATAAATTTAAAATGAGTTTTGTCAATTTTCTTAATAATAAATTTTTCAATCTTGGAAAGCGCGGTTGGTATATGAATATTCCACAACCTGAATAGGACTGCTATATTGTATGAAGAAATGTTGTCAACACTTGGGTTCAGAAAAATTGAATGCCGAGCAATCCGCAAGCGCAATTCAAAAAAAGCATTAGTGAAATTTGATGTTGTTGCACAATGGAAGTAACTATCCCCCGGCAGAGCCGGGGGTTTACCTAATTGTAATTATAGCTTTATGTCGGGCTCTAGCGTGACGGCATTGGTTCAGTCCAATTACCTTTCAACTTAGTAGCGTGTTTTTTTGCCCGGAGGAGGCGATGGCTCGACGATCATTCCTGCAGCGACGGCGGCTTCCTTAATAGTCTTGAACTCGCCCATCGCGTAACGTTCAGCAATTGCTGGATAGTCGCGGTTTAAGCGAGAGACCAGATCGATGGCGGGGTCCGCTTCCGCAGGGAGCTTTGTCGCCATGACTTTTTGCGCTCGACTAACCGCTTTCTGTTCCTGGACCGCCTCAGCCACTACCTTTTTCAACGGCTTAGATTTGGTTTTGGACTTGGGGGCAGGCTTGGACTTGTTGAGCCTGGGATTGGGTTCGGCCTCTCGTATCGCCTGTCCCAGTTGCTCCAGAGCGGACGATAGAGCCAGGTTGTTGCCTGCGCGGTAGGCATCGATCAACGCCTTAATCGGCGCAACAAATGGGCCAGGAACATAAAGCGCCTTCGGTTGAGGCTTGTCGTTGTGGGGCGAGTGTGAGGTCTGCATGGTTCGGTTATTCAGTGGAAGAACGATCGTGATGATACAGCATGGATACACACCGTTGTTTGTCCAGCCGTTATGATTTTTAAATATCATATCACCTAATAAACGACCCCGCAGCAAGCTGCGAGGTACAAAAAGCCATGCCAGCGCAATCGGCTTAGCGTACTTTATGATCCATTTTTTGAGACGACCTAAAGTTACCGCCGATCATCCAAAAAAGGCTCAAGCGGGTCAGCGAACTGCTCACGAATTTGTTCGACATCGGGAACCAGAGCCATGAAACATTGCAAGAGATCGGGGTCAAACGCCCGGCCTGACTGGTCCTGCATATAGTCCACTGCCTCTGCGGTATTCCACGCCCGTTTATAAGGACGCTCACTGGTCAGCATATCGAAAACATCAGTGATCGCGACGATCCGGCCTTCGAGTGGAATCGCCTCTCCCGCCAGGCCACAGGGATAGCCTTGGCCATCCCACTTCTCATGGTGAGTCAGCGCTACAGTACGCGCCATCTTAAGCAATTCAGAACGGTGATGGCCGATGATCTTGGCGCCAATGCGTGGATGGGTCTTCATGAGCTCCCACTCTTCTGGATCAAGCGGTCCTGGTTTAGTCAGGATCCGGTCCGGGATGCCAATCTTGCCAATATCGTGCATGGGGGCGGCATGGAGCAACAAGTTTGCTTGAGTCTCAGGCACGCCAGCCGCCAGGGCCAACAAATGCGCTGATTGGCTCATACGGATAATATGCATACCTGTTTCATTGTCGCGATACTCGGCGGCGCGTCCGAGTCGGCGCACGATTTCAAGGCGCGTCTCCTCAAGTTCCTCGGTACGCTCTTTGACCAAACGCTCCAGGGCGCGGCTCTGGTTGCGATACTCGAGGTGCAGCTCGACTCGACGACGCACAATCGCTGCAGCACAGGGCTTGTGCAGGTAGTCGACGGCGCCCGCTTCCAGGCCGCGCATCTCGTCGTGGGGTTCACCCAGCGCAGTGATAAAAATCACAGGGATATCGCGGGTCATCAGATTGCTCTTGAGCTGCCGACAAACCTCATAGCCATCCATCTCAGGCATCATCACATCCAGCAAGATCAGGTCGATAGGCTGCTGGCTTACCACATCCAGGGCATCAGGCCCATTGATGGCAAAAAGGACGCGGTAACGATCACGTAGATTCCCCGCTAAACCGGTGATGTTCGTCGGCACATCATCGACCACCAGGATCGTCGTATTCATTGGCGTATTCATGGTCATTCAGCATCCGGTTTGATGTCCGCCCGCAAGTCGGCGAGTTCGTGAAAAGCAGTTTTATAATCATAGCGATCAATCGCGGCTATGATCGATCGCCACGCCTTCTGGTGGGGCGTCCCGGAGAACTGCGGCGTCAAAAGGGCTGCTGTATCGTTAGCAGCGGTATCTCGATCCTTAAGTAGGGCCGCCAACTCGACCAACTTGGGCGTCACTTCAACGAATGGCGTCCGTTGCGGCGCCTTCTGTTGAGCAGCCAGCACCTCATCAAGAGAGGCAAGTCCTTCAAGCACTTTCTGCAGTCGCCGCTCGAGTTCCAGGAACACCCGCACACAGGCCTCCGCGTCCTGGGCTTTAGCGGCCGCCTGCAAAGCCACGGCAGTTTCGGCCAGATCGAACATCCCGAGTGCTTGGGATACTCCCTTCAGGGAATGCGCCAGCCGTGTGCAGACTTCCCAGTCGTTCTTCTGCGATGCCTGCCGGTATCGCGGCAGGAAATTCTTGCCCTCAGTGTCTCGAAACTGTTTGAGCATGCTTAAGAACAACACCGATTCGCCACCGAGAAGCGCAAGGCCAACAGTCGGGTCAATGCCGGGCAATTTCGGAAGGGTGGAAACTTCCGGGGCAGCGGGTTTTACGGAAACTCCGAAAGTCGACGCCAACGGGACGGTGGCCGACAGGCACTGCGCCATTCGTTCATAGAGCTGTTCCATACGAACCGGCTTTGCCAGATGGGCATTCATACCCGCGGCCAAGCACTCCTTCTGGTCTTCCACCATTGCGCTGGCGGTCAGAGCAATAATGGGAATGTTCTGCGTTGCCGGGTTATTACGCAACATTCGGGTCGCCGTATAGCCATCCATCA
>JAGRHM010000485.1 GCA_020445005.1 Candidatus Competibacteraceae bacterium
ATCACGCCCCAGAATGTTGATCAGATTCTCACCGCGCGCGATGACCTGATCAGCGCCAAGAACCTTGACCCCAGCCATTTTTGTTACCCCGGCCACCGCCAGCACGGCGGCGCCGCGTCGTTTGGCCAACTGCACGGCTGCTGAACCTACGCCGCCGGAAGCGCCGGTGATCAGCACCGTGTCCCTGGCCGTGACGCCGGCGCGATGCAACAGGTTCTCGGCGGTTGAGTACGCGCAGGGGAAAGAAGCCAGTTCAGTGTCGCTCAAAGCGTCAGTGACGCGATAAGCGCCCGCCGAGTAAGCAAGGGTGTATTGGGCGAAACCGCCATCACATTCTGAACCCATCCAACCTTCGAAGGAACCGTCTGGGGCGCGTTGAATGGGCGCAACTAGCACTCGTTCACCGATCCGGGCTGGATCGACGCCCGCGCCGACCGCAACAATGCGTCCGCAAACGTCAGCGCCCTGAATGCGCGGAAAGGGCAACGGTGCGCCCGACCAGCTCGCGTCCGATGCGTTTGCAGATGAAAATCCCGCACCGCCTCCGACATCAGTAGCGCTTTCCACGCCTTTCGAATACCAGCCAATGCGGGTGTTGATGTCGGTGTTGTTGACGCCGGCGGCCAGTACGCGAATAAGTACTTGATCGGCACCCGGTGCGGGAACCGCTACATCCATGCAATATTCTAGCTTGTCAAAGCCACCGTGGCCGGTCAGTAGCACGGCAGCCATGGTTTCAGGAAGAGCAGGGTTCATCAGGGACTCCTATTGGCGCAGGTTCATCAAAATCGCTTGCAAGCAGGCTCCTATATGTCAATTTTCGATATGTCCATCAAATCCTTATCACGCTGTTTGACCCGCTTTTCGTAACTGGCCTGGTTTTTGGCGCATACTACAACCTTCTCCCGCCAGTGGACGGGGGGAGCGAATTAGAGTCGGTCGTTTTATGGAACGGGCGGCGCTTCAACGCAGGTCACGGTGCGGTTGCGCCGAAACATGACCCAGTGGTCGATGTCCAGGCGAATGCCAATACGTCGCCCCGGCGGATGATTATGATGGCTGGGCGCTAGGCAAAGCAGCCGCGCGCCGCTGGACAGTTTCAGCGTATAGAGAAACTCCGCGCCCCGGAATGCCCGCTCCGCGACCTCTACCTGAAGCGGACTGGCGTCGTCATGGATTACATCGTCCGGGCGCACCAGAATTTCCACGTCATCGCCGGCTACGCAACCCGCCGGCGGCATGCCCGTCACAATGCCCAGCTCGGTATGCACCCGGCCATCGTCGCCGACCTGGCCAGGCAACAGGATGCCCTGGCCGATAAAATCGGCGACAAACCGGTCTGCCGGCTGATGATAAAGATGATAGGCGGTATCCCATTGTCGCAACCGGCCGTTCTCCAATACGCCGATTTCATCGGCGAAGGTGAAAGCTTCGAACTGGTCATGACTGACCAGGAGTCCAGCGGCGCCTTCCCGCAGCAGGATGCTGCGCACTTCCCGCGCCAAATCTTCCCGCAGGGTCACATCGAGACTGGAAAACGGCTCGTCCAGCAACAACAGGCGCGGGCGGGGAGCCAGCGCCCGGGCCAGCGCCACCCGCTGTTGTTGCCCGCCGGATAGTTGGTGCGGATAGCGTTGGGCCAAGTCGGTCAATCCCACCAGTCGCAGGAGATCGGCGACGCGCGCCCGGCGTTCCGCCGCTTTCCAGCCGCGCAGGCCAAAGGCAATATTGTCGGTCACCGTCAAATGCGGAAACAGCGCCAGGTCCTGAAACATCAGGCCGATGCGCCGGCGTTCGGGGGGAAGCATCCAGCCGGGACGGCTCAGTTCAGCGCCTTCCAGCCGAATGGAACCCTGTTCCACCGGCTCAAAGCCAGCGATCGCCCGCAGCAGGGTGGTTTTGCCGCACCCGCTGGGACCTAACAGGCAGCCGATGCCCGCGCAATGCATGGTGAATGAGACTTCCCGGATCACTTTCCGGGGAGGATAGGCGATGTCAAGATCAGTCAGTTCAAGAAAGGGCGTCATGGCCAGGTCTCGCGCGGCTGATGGCGCGGCTCAGCAGAATCACGGGACCGATGCCGGCTAGAACGATGGCCAGGGCGAAGCTGGCGGAATCCGCCAAACGTTCGTCGGAAGCCAGTTCGTAAGTCCGCACCGCCAGCGTGTTGAAGTTGAAGGGTCGCAGAATCAGGGTTGCAGGCAACTCCTTGAGTACGTCCACGAAAACCAGCAGTAAAGCGGTTAGGAGACTGCCGCGCAGGATGGGAATATGCACGCGCCACAGCACGCCGCGCGGTTGCGCGCCCAGCGCCCGGGCGGCATCATCCATGCTGGGGCGAATGCGGGTCAACCCGGCCTCCACGCTGTGCAGCGCCACCGGCAGGAACCGGGCGCAGTAGGCAAACAGCAGGGCAACCAGGGTTCCGCTCAGCAACAGGCCCGTGGACAGACCAAGCCATTCCCGCGCCCAGTGATCGACGCTGCGATCAATCGCGGCAAAGGGCAGCATCACGCCAATCGCCAGGACCGCGCCCGGCGCGGCGTAACCCAGTCCCGCGCTGCGCACCGCCACGCGCACCGCAGGATAGGGCCGCAGGCGTTGACCGTAGCCGAGGAGCAGGGCCAACAACAGGATCAGCAGGGCCGCGCCGC
>JAGRHM010000486.1:0-753 GCA_020445005.1 Candidatus Competibacteraceae bacterium
CGGTGGATATGCTGACCAAATCGGCGATTAAGGAAATGATTGTTCCTTCACTATTGCCGGTGCTCACGCCGATTGCCGTCGCTTTTGGCATGGCGTGGCTGATGGGGCCGGAAGCGGGGCCAAAGGCGCTCGGCGGTTTGCTGATGGGCACCATCATCACCGGCCTGTTCGTAGCCATTTCCATGACCGCCGGCGGCGGCGCTTGGGACAACGCCAAGAAATACATCGAGGATGGCAACTTTGGCGGCAAGGGTTCGGAAGCGCATAAGGCGTCGGTGACGGGCGATACCGTCGGCGACCCCTACAAAGACACTGCCGGTCCAGCAGTTAACCCTTTGATTAAAATCATTAATATTGTAGCCCTGCTGATCGTGCCCTTACTGGCGACCATGTAGGATGATGCAATACGGGCTTCATAAAGAGTCCGTATTGCACAAACCCTGTAACGGGCAGGGACGCCCGTTTCGCCCTTTCTTTATTTTTTCCCATGTCCCTGACCCATTTCAACGCTGCCGGCGAAGCCCGTATGGTTGATGTCGGCGACAAAGCCATTACTCACCGGATCGCGGTTGCCGAAGGTTGCATTCTTATGCAAGCCGCTACTCTGGAACGGGTTATAGCGGGCGCTCAGGCCAAGGGCGATGTGCTAGGCGTGGCGCGCATTGCCGGCATCATGGGCGCCAAACGCACTGCTGACCTGATTCCGCTTTGTCATCCGTTGGCCCTGACCCAGGTAACGGTGGATTTTGAACC
>JAGRHM010000486.1:850-2099 GCA_020445005.1 Candidatus Competibacteraceae bacterium
ATCGCGTTGTTGACCATTTATGACATGTGCAAGGCCATGGATCGCGGCATGACCTTGACCGATATCCGCTTGCTGCAAAAGGCTGGCGGTCAATCCGGACACTGGCGGCGTCAATGAGCAAGACCCATGAGCGAACCGTTCTACATTGTTGACCAACCGACGCTCATCGAATTTTGCGCTGAACTGCATGGCGCATCCTGGCTGGCGCTCGATACCGAATTTATCCGCGAGCAAACCTTTTATCCACAACTCTGCCTGATCCAGATCGCCAGCCCTGACCATTTGGCCTGCATTGATCCCCTGGCGTTGCCAGCGCTGGAGCCATTGCTGGAAGTGTTGTACAACCCGGCGATCACCAAGATTTTTCATGCAGCCCATCAGGATCTGGAAATTTTTCATCATCTGCGCGGCGCGGTCCCGGCTCCGGTTTTCGATACCCAGTTGGCGGCTCTGGTGCTGGGATATGGCAATCAGATTGGTTATGCGAACCTGGTGCAGCAGGTGCTCGGTGTGGAACTGGATAAGGAACATACGCGTGCTGACTGGCGACGCCGACCCCTGGCTCCGGAATGGTTGGCCTACGCGAGTGATGATGTGCGTTATTTGCCGGAATTGTACCGGCGACAACAAACGGCGCTGGCGGAACGTGATTGGCTGGCGGCGTTGAATGAGGATTTCGTAGCGTTGACCGACCCGGTTCGCTATCAATCGGCGCCCTGGGAAGCCTGGCGGCGCGTGCGGGATCATCAACGACTGCGTGGGGTGCAGCGCACGGTTTTACGAGCGTTAGCGGCTTGGCGAGAAGAACAGGCTAGCCGCCATGATCGGCCGCGCCGCTGGATTTTGAGTGACGCCACATTATTGAATATGGCGCAGAGGATGCCCGGCAATCTGGAGGATTTGGCGCGCATCCATAGCTTGCCATCGTCTACCTTGCGCCGACATGGTGCGGATTTGCTGAAATTAATCGCGGTCGCCCGCACCGAACCGTCTGCACAGTGGCCAGTCCCTCAGCCGCGCCGGTTGCGCTTGGCCGCCAAGCAAGCGGCGCGGGTCGATGATCTTCTTAATCAGATTGCGGTTCGCGCTAATGAGTACGGTATCCCGCCACAGGCTCTGGCGCATCGCAGAGATGTAGAGCAGTGGCTGGCGGGTCTCGATTCTCCCTTAAGACATGGCTGGCGGGCTGCAGTGCTTGGCCCGGAGTGGGCGCGCCCCGGGCATGTATTCAGGAGAGATTCACCTTGCC
>JAGRHM010000486.1:2114-2287 GCA_020445005.1 Candidatus Competibacteraceae bacterium
CATTGGGGATGTTGGTGGGTTTTGATGGCGGCGCTGTCGCTAGGGCGCTTTGCAGAAGCGACTGCCGCCTACTTTTTTCCCTAATCGCCCCGTCTCACAGTCCTGGAGAACCTTATGTCAATGCCATTGAAGCTCATGATCGTGACCGTAGCGCTTGGCCTGACTACAGCGTG
>JAGRHM010000487.1:0-1609 GCA_020445005.1 Candidatus Competibacteraceae bacterium
CCAGCCAGGCGCCGCGCGCCGACGAGCGCACCGCTGATCTCTTCGAGGAACTGACGTTGGCTTTGGCCTTGTTGGGGCGCCAGCACAATCCGACTCCGGATCTATTGTGGCAAACCCTGTCGCCTTTTCTAGCCGATCCCGCCGGCAATCCGCATCGCGCCGAGATCAATATTGAGAAACTGTGGAATCCCTATCTGCCGGGACGCGGCCAGTTGGGTCTGGTGGAGTTCCGCGCCTTTCGTATGCCGCCGACTCCGGAACGGTTGACGGCCCTGGCGACCCTGTTGCGCGCGATCGTGGCCATGCTGATTCAGTCGTGGGAGCCGCCCCGCTTGATTGACTGGGGACGCGAGTTGCATGACCGGTTCGCTCTGCCTTTTTATCTGCGGACGGATTTATGGGAGGTGCTGGACGAGTTGGCCCGCGCCGGTCTGGGGCTGGGTCAACCACTGATTACCGAGTTGCTGGATGAACAGTACGACCTGATGGGTGAAGCCGCGTTCGGCAACTGTCGGTTGACGGTGCGGCGCGCGCTGGAATTCTGGCCGTTGCTCGGCGACGCGCTTTCCCAGGAACACGGCCATTCACGACTGGTGGACGCGAGCACCGCGCGCTTAGAGATCAGTTTACGGGCACAACCCGGCGCGGCGTTGGAAGCATTGAGTGACTGGCGGTTAACAATCAATGGCTACCGGTTGCCGATGCGCCGCGAAGATGAGCGGGATGGAGAAACCTGGCTATGTGGGCTGCGTTATCGGCGTTTTAAACCCTGGACCGGCCTGCATCCCGGCTTGGAGGCTCAGGGACCGCTGCAACTGGCGTTAAGCCATTTACGACATCCTGGCGCGCTACAAATAACTCTGCACGAATGGCGGCCGCAGGGAGGCGGTTATGACGGATTGCCCAACGATTTCGAGGAGGCCGCCGTCCGCTGCGCCGAGCGCTTTGTTGCTGAATATCTGGATACAGCGCCTGTAGAACCGCCACTGGAGCCGCCGCCCGAAGCGATCACGCCCTATACTTTCGATTTACGCTGGTTATGAGCGTCCCTGTTCTACCTTGCAAGCAGGAACGGGCGCATAATACCCCTAATAAATTCCAGCAAAACCCCAGGAGAGTCCCGCACCATGAGCGTCGAAACCATCACCACTCACCCGTTCAAGGATCAAAAGCCCGGCACCTCGGGGCTGCGCAAAAAGGTTAAGGTCTTCCAGAACCCCCATTATCTGGAAAACTTTGTACAGTGTGTTTTCGATACGCAGCGTGAGTTGGAAGAAGCCCCGCTGGTCGTCGGCGGCGATGGCCGCTACTACAATCGGCAAGCGATCCAGACGATCCTGCGCATCGCCGCCGCCAATGGCTGCGCCCGGGTATTGCTGGGCCAGGGCGGTATTTTCTCGACCCCGGCGGTTTCCCATATGATCCGCAAGCACAAGGCCCGGGGCGGCTTGATCCTGTCCGCCAGTCATAATCCCGGAGGGCCTGACGAAGATTTCGGCATCAAATTCAATACTCCGAATGGCGGACCCGCACCAGAAAAAGTCACTGAAGCGATCTACACCGCTAGCCTACACATTAACCGCTACCATATCCTGGATACGCCCGATAT
>JAGRHM010000487.1:1684-1967 GCA_020445005.1 Candidatus Competibacteraceae bacterium
TACGCGGACTTGATGGAGGATTTGTTCGATTTCGACAAAATCCGCGCCTTGTTCCAGTCCGGTTTTCGGATGCGCTTCGACGCCATGCACGCCGTGACGGGTCCCTACGCCCGCGAGATCATCGAGAACCGTTTGGGCGCTCCGGCGGGAACGGTAGTCAATGGCGTCCCGCTCGAGGACTTCGGTCACGGCCATCCTGACCCCAATCTGGTGTACGCCAAAGAACTCGCCGATTACCTATTTGGGCCGGATGCGCCGGACTTCGGCGCGGCTTCGGATGGCG
>JAGRHM010000488.1 GCA_020445005.1 Candidatus Competibacteraceae bacterium
CCACCCATTCCAGGGCATTGCAGGTCAAGCCCTCGTAGGCCCGGCCCTGCCAGACGAATCCCCACATTTTGTCGTTGCCTGCGGCCCGCTCGCCGTCCTGGATCTTCTTGGCGGTGTCGCTCAATTCCTGCCAAGTCTGAGGGGGTTCTACTTCGTATTTGGCCAGCAAGTCCTTGCGGTAGTAGAGCAGACCGGCATCGGTGAACCAGGGCATGGCCACCAGTTTGCCGCCGACGGTGTTGTTCTTGATGATGGCGGGGAAATAGTCTTTCACGACGTCCTTGGCATAGGGGGTGAGATCGATGAAATGGCTGCTCAAAATGCCGGGCCAAACGACATCGATCTGAAAGACGTCCACATCGGAGGCGCCCGCCGCCAGCAGTTGCTGGTACAGCGCCAGGCGTTCCGTGGCCGAATTGGGCGTCGAAATGAGATTGATCTCGTTACCGGTTTTCTTCGCCCAAGCTTCGGCGCCGGTCTTGCAAAATTCCAGTTCCTGCCCGACCGCGCCGCAGGAGATTGAGAGGGTTGCGGCATGGACCTCATTGGCGCTGACCAGCGCCACGCCAAATGCTATGGAAACGAAGAGAGTGGCGGGTTTATAGGTTTTCACGGGTTGCTCCTCACAGTGGCTTATCAGGCTACAACAATGGAATTATCACTCAAGCCTTTGTTTACGCGCTTGTTATCAATTTACATCTTTAATCTGCTGGAGGGCCTGATTCCCCGCAGCTTGCTGCGTCACGAATTAGGTGTCTGTTTTTTTGGATCAGAAATTTTTGTAAAAAGGATACATTAGGAAAAGGGTCTTTGGATTGATGCTAACCTTATTATGACAACTGCGTTTGGGAGTGCAGCCGAATACCCCGCAGCTTGCTGCGAGGTCGTTTATTATAAATGTTGTATTTTTACAATTTTAAAGGGCTGGTGTAGTCTCTATGTATTATGAAGTGTAGTTTCTCTCTTTGAGGTTTTCCTTAGAAGGAAATAAAATCGGGGAGTAGGGTTCATTGGCCGCGCAGGAATTCCAGCACTCTCGTGCGGTCGGGCAGCGCTGGAATCGCGCCGCGCTGGGTGGTGGCCAGCGCGCCGACCGCGTTGGCAAAGCGGCATAGTTCGCGCAGGCGGGCTTCGTCCCGAATGAGCGTCGGGTCGGCGAGCAATCCTTGCAGCAAGCCAGCCACAAAGCCATCCCCCGCGCCAGTGGCATCGACTGCCTCGACCGTGAAGCTGGGCACCTCGCCGAAAAAATCCGGGGTGACATAGGTGCAACCCGTGCGGCCTCGCGTCACCACCATCAATTTCAAGTCTTGGTGCCAGAGCGCCCGACAGGCGGCTCGCACATCGTTCAGTCCGGTCAGAAACGCGCTTTCGTCGTCGCTGAGTTTGACCAGCTGCGCTTTCCTCAAGCCCAGCAGCATGCCTTCCCGCGCGGCGTCGGCATCCAGCCACAACGGTAATCGCAGGTTGGGATCGTAGGACACCAGACCGCCGGCGGCGCGGGCCGCGTCAACCGCATACAGCGTGGCGCCACGCGGAGGCTCGCTGATCAGGCTGATCGAGCCGAAATGCAGGAGCTTGGCGCGATGGATCGCCTCCACATTCACATCGCGCGGCGTGAACAGCATGTCGGCGCTGGGATGGCGGTAGAACATGAATTGACACTGGTGGCGAATTCTCCTGGGCCGTTCACGCCGCTTCTTGAAGGGCAGCAAACTGCGAACAACGGGTCAGAGCTATGGGAGTTCCTGCTAACCAGTCACCGATACGGATCAGGTTAATCGCGGCGGCTGTGATCAAGTGTTGTAGATGGGCTTTAGCCAAGCCGATGTGGCAACACTGCCACAGACCACAGCGTCGCATGGCCTGCTCGTGGGTGCTTTCAACGCCGACGCGGGCTGCGTACTGTTCGCGAAACGCCGCGGTGGTCTGATCGCCCGCGCGGTACGCGGTCATCGCCGAATCCGGCTTGTCCGCAAGCTTGGAAAGAAGCAAGCCAAGCTCCCGTGAAAGCCAACCATGCGGTTATGGCGACCAAGGCCCGCGCCGAGATTAAGAGGATATCCGGCTCATTTCTTGCTTAAATTTGATAACAACATGATTTAACAGCAGATAAGCCTTTCCTAAATCGGGAAGGTAATCTTCGTCGAAATTGAGTAATGGCGCGGTGGGCGAGATAAATAAGCAACTTCTGAGCCGGATGTCCTCTAAGCGCAAGACCAAGGACGGCGCGCCCCTCTATCTCGACCTCGGTGACGTGATCGACCCGGCGACGGGGCAGCACGCTTTCCAGATCGGGCATGGCGGACCGGAGTTGGTGGCCCTCTCGGCGGCGGCGCCGCTGTTCTGGCCGGCGGCCGGTTCTGTTGCGTTAGCCAAAGGAGTTCCAGTTTCGGTAAGCTACAGGGCCGGCGTTCCCGGGCTGACGGTGTTGGCCGGTGGCGCGTTCCGGGCGTTGCGATCGGCACCGTTGCCGGCGGCGGCGGGCGCAATTTCCTTCCGCACCGCCTCCACCAAGC
>JAGRHM010000489.1 GCA_020445005.1 Candidatus Competibacteraceae bacterium
TGACCTTCCTGGCGTTTAATGAAGTCGGCGTCGGTTTAGCGGAGCATGTCTGGGAGGCCCTGCAAAAACGCATCGGCCAACAACAGACCGAGGAGGCATCAATTTGACACTAATTCATACCTCCACGGTCTATTGAGCACAAGACTCAACCGACTTTGAGGGACTTTCTATGAGCGACAAGATCACCCGAACGGACGCCGAATGGCGCGCGCAACTCACCTCCGAGCAGTACAAAATTTGCCGTCAGAAAGGGACTGAACCGGCGTTCACCGGCGCGTACCATAATTGTCACGATCCCGGCGTCTACCGCTGCGTGTGCTGTGACGCCCCCTTGTTCGATGCCCAGGCCAAGTTTGATTCCGGCACCGGCTGGCCCAGCTTTTGGGAGCCGGTCAACGCGGAGAAGGTAGCGACTACCGAAGATCGGAGTTGGTTCATGCGCCGGACGGAAGTGCTGTGCGCGGATTGCGGGGCGCATCTTGGCCATGTGTTCGACGATGGCCCCGCGCCGACCGGTTTACGGTATTGCATTAATTCAGCGGCGCTGAAGTTGCAAAAAACCGGGTGATTACCCGATTCAAGACTTATGTGGAACCCAGCGTCTGAGCGTTTGGTAAAGATCCTTGCGTGAAAATGGTTTGGATAGGTAATCGTCCATGCCGACGGCTAGGCAGCGTTCCCGGTCACCGGAAAGCGCATTGGCGGTGAGCGCGATGATTGGAATGCGACGCGACATTGTGTGATTGGGTTCCGCCGCTTCGCGATTGCGGATAAGAGTTGTCGCCTCAAAACCGTCCATCTCGGGCATCTGGCAATCCATAAGTATAAGGTCAAATGGATATTTACCGCAGGCATCCACAGCCTCCAAGCCATTGGTCACCGTCTCTACCTTCAACCCCAAGGATTTCAATATTTGTTTAGCTATGAGACAGTTGATGGAATTATCCTCAGCGAGTAGCACACGTCCCGCTAATGGTTGTATCTCGGTTGATTGGGCGTTTGACAACTCGGGGACGTCGCGGGCAATCGCAAGATTTACGGTGAACCAAAAAACTGTACCCTTGCCACGCGTGCTTTCGAAGTCGATTTCTCCTTTCATTATTTTTACGATCTGCCTGCAAATTACTAGACCGAGACCGGTGCCGCCGTATTTACGTGTGGTAGAGTCGTCAGCTTGGCAGAATGGCTGGAACAGGCGCGCGCGTTCCTCGGCCGAAATGCCAATTCCTGTATCGCGCACCGTAAAGCGCAATCGGCAGGAGTCCAGCTCAGCCCTACTGTCATCGATGCAGGCGACGTCCAAATAGACGCCTCCCTGTTCGGTAAACTTGATGGCATTACTGATCAGGTTGACCAGAATCTGATGCAGGCGTCCCGGATCTCCGCGCAATCGGGCTGGGACAGCACCAATACGCCAAGTCAATTCCAGATTCTTGCGTTGTGCTTGTGGTGCGAGCATTCGCAATGTTTCAGCGATCTGCTGCCGCATGTCAAAAACAGTTTCGCAGAGGGTGAATTTACCCGCCTCGATTTTCGAAAAGTCGAGGATATCATCAATAATTCGGAGCAGGGTTTTACCGGAATCTTGTAAGACCTCCAGGTAGTACCGCTGTTGGTCGGTGAGCTTGGTCTGTTCCGCCAGTAATTGGACCATACCCAACACTCCGTTCATTGGAGTGCGGATCTCGTGGCTCATATTGGCCAGAAACTGCGACTTGGCCCGGTTAGCCGCCTCAGCGGCGTTTCGGGCCTGGCGCAACTCTTCCTCCTCCTGCTTGCGTTGGGTAAGATCGTGAGCGACTATCTGCAAGGCCGATTTGCCTTGATATATGAACGGGGCGGCAGCTACTTCCACAGGGAACACCGTTCCATCGAGCCGCACATAGCGCTCCTCTACCAAGGGAACCGCTTTTTTTATTGTGCAGACTTGTTGCAGACGCTTCCGCACAATTTCGTGGGAATCAGGATGGAGCCGGTCCCAGCATGATGTTCCGAGCAACATCGCTGGACAATCGGCCCCAAATAATCGAACGCCCGCCGCATTGATATAAACAATTTTTTCATCGAGGTTGATGTAAATCGCATCAGGTGACAACTCAACAAGTTGTCGATAAGCATTTTCGCTATCTATCAATGCCCGCGTCGTTTGTCGCAGCGTATGCAAGGGGATCAGCCGCAACGGAAAAAAAACGACGAGGCCCAACGTCAGACTGCCCAGGGCAATCCAGGCCGTTTCTACTACCAGATCCTTTAGTGGAGCAATCACTTCCAACGCGCCGGTTTCGACGCCGAAATTGTAAATCGGCTGGGTATGGCTCAATATCGGCATGCCCAATTCCGATAAAGGCGCCAGACGAGCGATACTTTTTCCACTCGAATCGACCACTATGGCGCTGTGTTGCGAATGTATGTATTGGCGTAACACGTCGTACAGCCGTTCGAATTCGAAGCGCCATAAGCCAGCATTATGGTTAATATATTCGTTAATCGCCATTGCAGCGACGCGCGCTTCGCTTTGCAGCACGCCGTTGCGGTATTGATAGGATAATAGAAAAAAAACAGTGGGTGGCGCTAGCGTTATAATCACCGCCAATGCGCCCGCCAGCCAAGTCAGCGCGCGTTTGAGGGGGAGATGCTCGCTCATCGTTGGGGCGGGACGGGAGCATAACCGGTGCGATCAAGTATTTCTCTTCCGGACGCCGAGAGCATAAATTCCAGAAAGCCTTGGGCCTCTGGCGACAGCGTGGGTCCGCGCGCGATGTAAAGGGTCTTGAAATAGGGATAGTCCCCTTGAGTCATAGCCGCCAGGGTCGGCGGCGCCCCATTGAGGGGTAGAATGCGCAATTTGCGCTCCTGACCTTGTATTAAGCCCAAATTGGTTGTGCCAATGGAGTTGGGCGTTTTCTCCAACAAAGCGATGTTTTCCAGATCGTTGGCG
>JAGRHM010000490.1 GCA_020445005.1 Candidatus Competibacteraceae bacterium
TCCAGCACCGGCATCTGGATGTCCATCAGGATCAGGCCGTAGGCGGCGGCGCAGGCTTTGGCGATGGCATCCTGGCCGTTTTCCGCAGTGTCGATTTCGAGGTGGACAGCATGGAGCAACTCCAAGGCGACCTCCCGATTGATCGGATTGTCCTCGGCCAGCAACAACCGGGCGCCCGCGTGGCGTCGCCGCAACTCGTTCTCAGCATCGTTGGCGCTGGCCGTCGGGGCGACCGGGGGAGCGCTGTGTCCCCGTTGCAAGCGTGCAGTGAACCAAAAGGTGCTGCCGCGACCGGGTTCACTCTGGACGCCGGCGTCTCCGCCCATCAAGCGCGCCAGCCGCTGGGTGATCGCCAGTCCCAAGCCGGTGCCGCCGTGCTGGCGGGTGGTCGTGGTATCGGCTTGCTCGAAAGCCTCGAACAGTCGAGAGAGCGATTCGGGGAAGATGCCGATACCGGTGTCTTGCACCTCGAAGCGTACCTGCAGATCATGACCCGCTTCGTCCAGCAGCATGGCGCGCAGGACTATGGCGCCGCGTTCGGTGAACTTGACCGCATTGCTTGCGTAGTTGAGTAGCGCCTGACGCAAATGGGCGGCGTCCCCGCGCAGCCACGCGGGTGCCGCATCGCAGTCGATTTCGATCGTTAATCCTTTTGCCTGCGCGGCATCGGCCAGCATGGAACGGACTTGATCGAGCATCGTATCCAGGGCGAAGTCGTCTTCTTCCAGCATCAGCTTGCCTGCTTCGATCTTGGAGAAGTCGAGGACGTCGTTAATGACGGAGAGTAGATGACGACCAGCGACGTCGATCTTGGTCAACCGCTCGGCTTGCTCAGGCGTAGCGCCGTCTCGGCGCAGCAGATGGGTAAGCCCAAGGATCGCATTCAACGGCGTGCGGATCTCGTGGCTTACATTGGCCAGGAAGACCCCTTTGGCTCGGTTTGCCGCTTCGGCCCGCTCCCGCGCTTCAGCCAATTGCACGGTGCGATTCTCAACCAGCTCTTCCAAATGGTGGCGATGGCGGTCCAACTCCTCCCCTAACCGTTTCCTTTCGGTGATGTCTTCCTTCACTGCAACATAGTGGGTGATGCGCCCGTCCGCCTGACGAATCGGGGTGATAGTGGCAAATTCGATATATTCGCTGCCGTTCTTGCGCTGGTTCACAAATTCGCCCTTCCAGGTCTGGCCTCGGGCCAGGGTATCCCACAAGGCGATGTAGGTGGCCCTGGGTGTTTTGCCCGAGTGTAAGATACATGGGTTTTTACCCAGCACCTCCTCGCGGCTGTAGCCCGTGATCTCAACGAACGCTTCATTGACGTACTCAATGCATCCGTCGAGATTGGTGATGACGATGCTTTCCGGACTCTGTTTCACCGTCAGGGACAGTTTGTGCAATTGGGCGTCCGAGCGATGGCGCTGCACAATGCGCCAGATCATGTTGGCGATGAGTTGGACGGTTTCGATATCCAGCTCGGTGTAGATCGCAGCCTTGTTGCCGACGCCCATCAGCATGACCACCTTGCTGTTTTCGATGACCGGTACACTGATCAGGCGCGTGAACGCCATAAACCCTTCTGACGGACCGCGTCGGTCCGGTCCGCTAGCGTTGTTGTTGAAGACCACCGGCGTCCGTTGGCGCAAAGCCTCCGCCCAAACACCCGCCTGACTCATGGGATCCTGTGGGTCATGGACCGCCTGGCCATCCTGTTCCAGGGCGCGCCGCGACCAAATCGCCGGTTCGCTGATTTCTTCGTTCTCGTTGACAAAGCAAGTAAAGGCCATTTCACTCTCCGTGAGTTGTTCCGCCAGCTTCAGGCCGTATTGCATGAAGGTCGTCTCATCCATCTGCTCGGCGGCATTCGGCAGTTCCAGGAGCGCTTGCGCCCGCCGCGCCTGGAGCGCCAACAGATTTTCGGCTTGCTTGCGTTCGGTGATGGTCGTATGGGCGACCACAACCCCGCTACTGCCCATTTCCATGGGCGTTACCGTCATGCTGAACCAGCGCCGCTCATGAGGTGAATGGCAAGGATATTCGAAGGCAAAGTATGCCTGCCGGCCTTCCAGCACCGCCCGAATGCCGTCATGGGCGGTCACCGCCTCTTCTGACCCTACACCGCCCGCTTCCTGGCAGACCGCTAGGTAGTTCGTGCCGATGTCCGTGCGCGGCGCGGGTTGACCCGGTTCAGCGCTGTTCTCCTGGGCGAAGCGCCGCCAGGATTCATTGACCGCGACGATCACGCCATCGCGGTCCAGCACGGCAAGATGGGCGCTGACGGAATTTAGAATGCCGCGCGCGAATTCCTCACTCTGTTGCAGCGCCGTTTCCGTCGCTTGACGGGCGCGCTGTTCGGTAACTTCCCGCAGGCACTGTTCGAGGGCGGGAACCAGACGTTTCAGGTTGTCCTTGAGAATGAAATTCGCGACCCCGTTCTTAAGCAATTCCACCGCGCGTTCTTCGCCGACCGTGCCCGAGAGTAACAGGACAGGCAGATCAGGCCGGCGGCTCCGGAGCAACTCTAGGGTGGATTCGAAGCGCATGTCGGGTACGGAGTAGTCAGTCAGGACGGCATCCCAGCGCGGGGCGTTGGCGCTGTCCAGGGCAAGTTCCAGTTCCGCTAGGCTCGCGATGCGGACGCAGACTGCCGCCAGCGCCTGTTGGCGCAGGTGGCGCTCCAGTAATCTGAAGTCGGCTAGATCGTCTTCGATCACTAACAGATACAGAGGATACAGAGGTGTGGTATTCATAGGCGGCTAGGCGGTTCGTTGATGGCCAGCCAATAGGCGCACAAACATCCAATCCGCATGATGTCGATCGGATAGGCCCTATTCACCTTGCGCAAGGTTCGCAGGATCAACATCT
>JAGRHM010000491.1 GCA_020445005.1 Candidatus Competibacteraceae bacterium
CCTTTCTGACGACCGAACCCCTTAACCTCGGTCACAGTGATGCCCTGCACCCCAATACCCGATAGCGCCTCCCGCACATCGTCCAGCTTGAATGGCTTGATAACCGCAGTGACTAGCTTCATCGATACCCTCTGGCGTTTCGCCTAACCTGAAAATTTAAGTGCTGAAGGGGAATATAACCGAAATCCACATCCATGCGCGATGTGGGGCAAACATCGGGGTTTTCGCCACCTCCGATATTCGCCCTGATCATCACAGGTTGTAACCCCGTTCGTCGTGCAGGGCGATATCCAAACCTTCGGTTTCCTGTTCGTCCGTTACCCGGAGTCCAATCACTACATCCACGATCTTAAGCAGAATAAAGCTCATGATAGCAGTATAGACAAGAGTAAAGGTCGCACCCTTGAATTGGGCCAACAATTGACTACCCAGCGTCATGCCATCAGCCAGACCAATGCCGCCCATCATTTTGTCTGCACATAGCCCCGTCAGGATCGCACCCAGATAACCGCCTACGGCATGGACACCGAAGGCATCCAGCGAATCGTCATAACCCAGCGCCCGCTTCAACTTGGTAGCGGCTAAAAAGCAGATTACACCGGAAGCCAGGCCAATTAATAGGGCCCCCATCGGTCCCGCCGTGCCCGAAGCCGGAGTAATCGCCACCAGTCCAGCTACTGCGCCGGATGCAATGCCCAGCACACTGGGCTTACCATGGGTCAGCCATTCCGCAAACATCCAGGCCAATGCCGCCATACCTGTCGCAATCTGGGTAACCGCCATCGCCATGCCGGCGCTGCCATTGGCGGCTAATGCGCTGCCCGCGTTAAACCCAAACCAACCGACCCATAACATCGAAGCACCCACAATCGTAAAATTGAGGTTATGCGGCGGCATGGCAGTGCTTGGATATCCCTTGCGCTTGCCTAACACCAGACACGCTACCAGACCTGCGACGCCCGCGTTGATATGCACGACCGTGCCGCCAGCGAAATCAAGCACCCCCCAATGACTGCCAATCAACGAACCTGCACCACCCCACACCATATGGGCGATAGGCAGATAAACCACGGTGAGCCACAACCCCATGAACAACAGTAGAGCAGAAAACTTCATCCGTTCAGCAAAGGCGCCAACAATGAGTGCCGGCGTAATGATCGCAAAGGTCATTTGGAAGACCATGAACACGGATTCCGGAATCGTGCCAGACAGGCTGTCGACCGCGACTCCGCTTAAAAAAGCTTTGCTCAATGTGCCAACAAACGAGTTGAGATTAATCGTATCTGCTACCATTCCAGTGGTGTCGAATGCCAGACTATACCCGTACAGGGTCCACAGCACTGTTACCAAGGCAGTGATCGCGAAACATTGCATCATGACTGATAACACATTCTTGGCGCGCACCATACCCGCATAGAACAGCGATAATCCGGGAATGGTCATGAACAGCACCAGGGCCGTCGACGTCAGCATCCAGGCTGTATCGCCGGAACTGAGCGTTGGCGTGGTTTCCTGAGCCAGCGCCAGAGTCGGCGCGAGCATAGCCGGTAGCGCCAGCCAGCCAATATTTTTTACCACTTGCATTGATCGCATCATCAGTAGAGTTCTCCCAAGGTTGAAAACAGAAATCTGTTTGGAAGTAATGAGCGCTTACAGCGCTTCCGATCCGGACTCGCCGGTGCGTATCCGAACCGCGTTTTCCAGGTCGCAAATAAAAATCTTGCCGTCGCCGACCTTGCCAGTGTTAGCAGCCCGCGAAATCACCTCGACGACCCGGTCCGCCAAATCATCAGTAACCCCGACTTCAATCTTTATTTTGGGAAGGAAATCGACCACATATTCGGCGCCTCGGTACAGTTCGGTATGGCCTTTCTGCCGACCAAAACCCTTGACCTCGGTGACTGTGACGCCTTGCGCGCCCACTTCCGAAAGTGCTTCCCGAACATCGTCCAG
>JAGRHM010000492.1 GCA_020445005.1 Candidatus Competibacteraceae bacterium
AAAATCCCCCCCACCCCACCTTTGAAAAAGGGATTTTTTACAAACGCCCGGAATCGGTGCTGGTGGTGGTTTACGTTGTGTCGGATGACGTGCTGGTCTTGCGCCGTCGCCAACCTCCGGATTTCTGGCAATCGGTGACCGGCAGTCTGCGCTGGGAGGAAACCGATCCTCTGGAGGCGGCGCGGCGCGAATTATTCGAGGAAACCGGTTTGGGTGAGGGCCTGGAGATCATCGACTGTAACAAGGTCAACCGCTTCCAAATCCTGCCGCCCTGGCGGCATCGCTATGCGCCTGATGTGATGGAAAATAGCGAGCATGTATTTCGAGTTGGCCTGGCGGAGCGCCGCCCTGCCGTACTGAATCCCAATGAACATAGTGCGTGTGAGTGGTTACCACGCTCAATCGCGGCGGACCGGGTGACCTCTTGGACCAATCGGGACGCTATTCTTGCCTTGCCGCCGTGAAAGGTTAATCCCCATGGCCATTTATGCAATTGGCGATATTCAGGGTTGTTGCGAGCCGTTGCAACGCCTGCTGGATTTGCTGAATTTCGATCCCGCCGCTGACCGATTGTGGCTGGTCGGTGATCTGGTGAACCGGGGACCACATTCCGTGGAAGTACTGCGACTGACGCATAGCCTGGATAAGCAAGTCGTAGCGGTGCTGGGTAATCATGACCTGACCTTGCTGGCCGTTGCTGCAGGCCAAGTGAAACCCCGGCGCAAGGATACTTTCCACACGATCCTGGAAGCGCCCGACCGGGATGCATTGTTGGACTGGCTGCGCCAGCGCCCCCTGCTGCATCACGACGCAGAGCTGGGCTTTACCATGGTTCACGCCGGGTTGCCGCCGCAATGGGATTTGGGATTGGCGCAACGTTGCGCGGCGGAAGTTGAAGCGGTTTTACGCGGTCCCGAGTGGGCGTCTTTCATGGCGCGGATGTTTGGCGGCGAACCCCGGCGTTGGCGGAATGATCTGGTTGGCTACGACCGGTTGCGTTTCATCGTCAATGCCTTGACCCGGATGCGCTTTTGCACGGCGGATGGTGCATTGTCTTTTGCCGAAAAAGGTCCGCCAGGCAGCACAGACATTAACCTCATGCCCTGGTTTGCCGCGCCGGGCCGGCGCAACGTCGATCTTAATATCGTCTTCGGTCACTGGGCTTCGTTAGGGTATTACCGCGCGCCTGGCATTTACGCGCTCGACAGCGGCTGTGTCTGGGGCAACCGGCTGACTGCGATCCGTCTGGATGCGCCAGGGGCGCCGGCTTTCAGCGTATCCGCATGACGCTAATGCTCGCCCAATTTTAACGGCACTCTCCCACCGACCCGGGCCGACAGCGCTGGCGATTGATCCAGATCGTGCTGTCGAGCTGGGTGTCGGTGAAAAGCGCGCCATCGATGCGCGCTTCCGCCAAAGTCGCCTGACTGAGATCGGCCCCGGTGAAATTCGCGCCCAGCAACGTCGCCCCGTCCAGCCGCGCGCCGCACAACTTAGCCCCAGTCAGCACCGCATCTTCCAGCACTGCGCGACTCAGCACGGTTTCAGTCAGATCTGTATTGGTGAGTTGAGCATCGGTTAGATCCGCCTGCGCCAGATTGGCCTGGTTGAGTTGCGCCTGAGTTAAATTAGTCCCGGTCAAATCCGCCTGATACAACCGCGCGTTACTCAAGTCTGCCTTGCGTAAATCGGCCCCGGTTAACACTGCCCGATCTAGTCGCGCGCTGCTCATGCTGGCCTCGACGAACACCGCCTGATTCAGTTGCGCCGATACCAAGCGCGCACCGCGCAACGCTGCTCCGGTGAAATCGGTCTTGTTCAACACAGCCCGCCCCAGATCCGCGCCACTGAGCCGCGCGCCACTCAGATTGGCATTGCTGAGGTTAACCTGGGTCAGCACCGCCTCGCGTAAATCCGCGCCCTGCAAATCCACGCCCTGTTTGTCGCAATGCAACCAGTTGACCCGCCGGGTGGGAGGATCATCGCAGGCGGCCCAACTCGCGATAGGCGTCTGGAGCAGCGTCAGTAAACAGAGCGGTGGTAATAACCTGGAGCGGGCCTGGCCAGAAATCATCGCTGTCATCACAAACCGTGTCCTCAGCCGGAATGTCCGGCGGCAAAAACCAGATCAACCACCTGCTGAAAACGCTCGACAAAGTGAACCGTCAAACCCTCGCGGATATGATCCGGCAGTTCGTCAAAATCGCCGCGATTGCCCTCTGGCAGCAGAATTTCATGGATGCCCACCCGTCGCGCCGCGATCATTTTCTCGCGGACGCCGCCAATCGGCAGTACCTGCCCGGTCAGCGTCAATTCGCCGGTCATCGCCAGCGGTCGCGCCGTGGTCTGACCCCGGGCTAGCGACAACAGGGCGGTGGCCATGGTAATGCCGGCGCTGGGACCATCCTTGGGCGTCGC
>JAGRHM010000493.1:0-3203 GCA_020445005.1 Candidatus Competibacteraceae bacterium
TATAATCTCAGTCTCATCATATGTTTGAATTGGTGCCTGCTGTTCCAAACCTGACGTTGAAACCTCTGTCTCTGAACCCGTTTCGGAATCGTCGGATTGTAGGTTTGCAGCAGCAATTTGCAGATTGTCAGTACTAAAATCATCAGAATTTGTTGAGTCAATCCTTTGTTGAGGGTCTTGCAGCGTTTGCACATTGACTGCTTCTTCATCTGACGAATCCAGGGACTCTTCGGGAACAAAGAGGGTTTCCTTCAAATCAGGGTCGGTTTCGCCGGTTGTCGGATGCCCCAAAATGCTGGTCCGCAACCATTGACCAAAGGAAGGCGATTCGGTCACGGTTTCCTGACCCGCTTCCGCCACGCTTCCCGCTACGACAGGGGGGCTGCCCTTGCTACGGGGCGACGCCAACAAATAGGCGAGTTCAAGATGAGCCATCGCGCAGTCCTTACTTAAAGCGGTTTAGCTATATCAACCTAATAATTCAGCATCGTGTAATTAAGCGCCGTCGATGAATCGCATCTGGCCAGCCAGACCACGAATATTATGTTCATCGCTGTCGCGCTGTTCGCGGCGATCTTCTTCCCATAATTGCGTTTTCCGGTCACGCTCAATCACTTCCTCAAGCGCCTTGGTCTTGGAGCGACTTTGAATCCAGGCCAACCGTTTTCTCTGGAGTTCCTGTTGCATCCATGCCAATTGCTGCTGTAACTGCACGATGCCATGATCCATGCTAGTCAGAAACGCGGAATAATCCTGATATCGGCGCGCTGATATGCCGTTACTTCCTTCGCTCTGAAACTGGTCAACGTATTCGCTCCGAAAAACGAGTAATTGTTGCAAGCGGTTCTGTTGTTCGGTGAGCTGCTGTTGGGACTCACCCAGCGCTTTGACCGCCGCCTGTTCACGGGACTGCGCAACCTGAGCCGCTGCTTGCAATGGATGCAGTTTATTCGCCATTGTGTCCGCCCTCTATCGACCCTTCGCTTCCTTAGGCTTGGGCTGAAGGAGAACCTCAAGCGCCTTCAAGCTGTCTGCCATGGTGACGCGCTCGTCGATGCCCTGAATCAGAAACTGTCTGAGTCGCGGATAATATTCTCGTGCTTCGTCCACCGCCGGATCACTGCCAGCGACATAGGCGCCAACGTTGATCAGGTCGCGATGCTGTTCGTAGGTCGAATAAACATGCTTGAATCGCCGCGCCAGTTGTTGATGGCGAGGACCACTGATCTGCGGCATTACCCGGCTAATCGAAGCTTCGATATCGACTGCTGGATATTGCCCCGCTTCGGCCAGCCGCCGCGACAATACGACATGGCCATCGAGTATGGCGCGGGTCGCATCAGCGATCGGATCCTGCTGGTCATCGCCCTCAGTCAACACCGTGTAAAAAGCCGTAATGGAACCGCCGACGGTATCATTGCCAGCGCGCTCCACCAGCCGGGGAATCTTGGCGAATACCGAGGGGGGATAACCCTTGGTGGCGGGCGGCTCGCCGATCGCCAAGGCGATCTCACGTTGCGCCTGAGCGTAGCGCGTCAGCGAATCCATTAACAACAAGACCTGTCGACCTGCATCGCGGAAATACTCGGCGATCCGCGTGGCCAGCGCCGCGCCGTGCAAGCGCATGAGCGGCGGAGCATCCGCAGGCGCCGCCACCACCACGGCGCGCGCCATGCCCTCAGCGCCGAGAATTTCCTGAATAAATTCCTGCACTTCACGACCACGCTCGCCAATCAGCCCGACGACCACAACCTCGGCCTCAGTGAAGCGGGTCATCATGCCTAGCAGCACGCTCTTGCCAACGCCAGAGCCCGCAAACAACCCCATGCGCTGACCGCGCCCCACCGATAACAGGGCGTTGATAGCTCGCACCCCGACATCCAGCGGCTCACGAATCGGTTTACGCATCAAAGGATTAATAGATTTGCCGGCTAAGGAAACCAAGTCAGTGTGCGCTGGGGGCGGCAGACCGTCCAGAAAACGCCCGGAACCATCCAGCACCCGTCCCAGTAGACCTTCTCCGATATGCGCCTGGCTAACGCCACCGGTGGGAATCACCCGCGAATTGGGCATCAGACCGTGAATATCGCCGCTGGGCATCAGGAACAACTTACCCCCGGCGAACCCGACAACCTCGGCTTCAATCTGTTCTCCATTTGGATTGACCACCAGGCAACGGGCTCCGACCGGCGCGACACAGCCAGCGGCTTCCAGGGTTAGGCCCACCATTCGCGTCAGTTGCCCCTCCACCACCAGTCCTGGGGTTTTCGCGACTCGTTGCCGGCGCTGGGCCAAATGCGTCCGCCAACGGGGAATATGATCCAGCTCAAGAACGACTGACATGGCTTTCCCGCTCATCGCCAAGGACTGCGGCAATGACAGTACCCAGACGTTTTTCGACCGTCGCATCGATGCGCGAAAGTTCGGTGTTAATGATGCAACCGCCGCGACTGAGCGTCTGGTCCTCGATAATCTTCCAGACGGGTTCGTCATCTCGCCCCAGTGAGAGTACTTCACGAATCAATCGCGCATCGTCCGGATGCAGGCGAACCTGAATGCCGGTGCTGCCTACGGGCAACAAACTTACCGCCTCACGCACAACCGCCACAACCTCGCCAGGCGAGGTGCGCAGTTCCCGTCGCACCAGTTGCCGGGCGATCTCGGTCGCCAGTTTGGACAGTTCTTCCTCGATCGTCGCATCGAGCTCCTCCAGGGGTTGCTGCATATAGCTCAGAATCTGATCCAGTTTTTGCACCCGCAACAACACTTCGTCACGGCCGGCGGCCAGTCCTTCAGCGTAACCGCGCTGATAACCCTCGGTATGGCCTTCCTGTTGGCCCTTCTTATAGCCTTGCTCGCGACCCTCGCGCCGGCCCTCCTGGTAGCCGGCTGCGAATCCTTCCTCATGCGCCTCACTCTGAATCGCCTCGATTTCATCCAACGTCGGCGGCGCCGAGGCTCCTTTCGGACCACGCGCATCCCGGTGTCGGGTTTCCGCTTTGGCGGGAATCACGACAGGAGCAGGCGCGTCCGGCGGTGGCTCCGGTTCGGGCGGCGGTTGATCGACGCTGGGCAACTCCCAGCGTTGGTATGCCGTTAAACGATCACCTGAGATAATTTTAGACAAGCTGATCTCCCTTACTGCTCAGGGTAATTTCACCAGCCTCCGCCAAGCGTTTGGCAGTGCTCAAAATATCCTTCTG
>JAGRHM010000493.1:3289-5701 GCA_020445005.1 Candidatus Competibacteraceae bacterium
GCGGCCCGCCGGGACATATTGCTCAGGATCTTGTTGCGAACCGCATCGTCGGCGCCGCGCAAGGCGACCAGCAGCGTCTCGGAGGAAACCTCGCGCAACAAGGTCTGCACGTCGCGGTCGTTGAGGCTGAGCAAATTCTCGAAGACAACCATCAAATCTTCGATGGTCGTTCCCAAATCGGCATCGGTTTCCTTGATCTTGTCGAGAATCTCGCCTTCGATGGAAGCATCCAGACGACCAAGAATCTCGGCCGCCCGCTTGGGGCCGCCGATCTTGGAGGTAGCGGCGGCACTGATATTACGCATGACCTGTTTCTCAATCAGTTCGTTGAGTTCTTCCAGCGCCCCCGAGGGAATTTCGTCCAGAATCGCCACGCGCAACAGCGCTTCATCACGCAATGGGGATGGCAGCAAACTCACCACTTCGGCGGCCTGCTCGGTTTGCAGAGAGGAGAGCACCAGCGCAACCACTTGCGGATGTTCCTCGCGCAAACCGCCGGCAATGGCGCTGGCATCCATCCATTTCAAGGAATCCACGCCGGATTGACCCTCGGTATCGAAAATATGCTCCAGAATGCCCTTGGCTTTTTCGCGACCCAGGGCGCGGGTCAGAACGCCGCGAATATAGTTTTCGCTGTCCACGGTCAGCGCACTCTGATTGCGTACTTCCTCGTTGAAGGCGTGAATAATTTCGCTGATCTGATGACGGGTCACATTAGTCATGTTAGCCATAGCGACGCCGATTTTATGCAGCTCGCGCGGATCCAGATGCCGCAGGATTTCAGCAGCATGGCTTTCGCCGAGCGCCATGAGCACCACTGCGGCTTGCTCAACGCTCTTCAAGGAGACAGCAGATAATTCCGGCATAGTTCAGGCCTCAGTGGTCAACCAGGTCTTAATCACCTGAACGGCCCGCTTCGGGTCCTCGGAAACCAGGGAGCGGGCTAAATCCATCCGTTCCTCGAGCAATTCGGCGGGAGCGCCTAATGCGCCGCTCTTGCCGCGACCGTTTTCCAGAGCGCCGCCGATTTGCACCTGGTCCTCCAGAAGTCCCTCCAGACCTTTCTCATCGGCGCTTTGGTCCGTCAACGCCGCTTGCCCCTCCTGACCGCCTTCCAAGGCCGCCACCGGGACCGGCGCCGGCAACCAGCGCCGCATCATTGGACGCACCACGAATAGCAGAATGAGCAGGGACAGCAGCGCTACGACTGCCCATTTGACCAGCTCCAGAAACCAGGCCTGTTGCCACATCGGCAGCGGGGGTTCGGCAATGCCGGCAGGCGCGAAGGCGGCGTTGAGAACGTTCACGCTGTCGCCCCGCTCAACATTAAAGCCGATGGCCTGTTTGACCAGGGCGGTAATCTGTTCGGTTTCCTCTGGCGTGAGCGGTTTACGGACCGGCTGCCCATCCTCAAGGACCATGCGGTCGTCAACCACTACAGCGGCTGATACCCGGGCGATGCGTCCCGGACGGTTGCGGATGAAGGTCACGCGCTTATCCAACTCGTAGTTACGGGTAATTTCCTTGCGGGTGGGCAACGGAGGTGTTGTAGCAGCCTGCGTCGCGGCTCCAGGAGCGCCCGCCGGGTTCTGATTCACAGTGGGCTCAACAACTTCGGGGGCCACGGCCACACCGGGAGGCTGATTGGACAGCGCCCCAGGGATTCCTACGGGATTTTGTCGGGGATTATGCTCTTCCAGTAATTGTTCGCTGCGGATCGGACGCGGTTCATCACGCGGTTCATAGCGTTCAGCCGTTTCTTCGCTCACCGTGAAATCGACATCGAGCGAGACCTGGGCGCGGACCCGGCCCGCACCCCATACCGGGGACAGTAAATCTTCAATCCGCCGGGCGTAACGTTCCTCAATCCGCCGGGTATACTCCAATTGATCAACATTCAATCCATCAGGAGCTTCTCGTTCTTGCTGGGTCAACAGATTACCGGACTGATCCACGACCGATACTTGTTCAGGCTTAAGTTTGGGAACGCTGGAGGCAATTAAATGCACGATAGCTGCGACCTGGCCCTCGGTCAGGTTGCGCCCTGGATGGAGTTGCACCAAAACCGAAGCCGTCGGCGGTTGCTGTTGACGGGCGAACACGGTTTCCCGCGGGAAAGCCAGATGCACTCGAGCGCTTTCCACAGCGTGGATGGTCATGACCGAGCGAGCGAGTTCCCCCTCAAGCGCATGCTGGTAGCGAGCGGTCTCCATAAACTGACTGACGCCAAAGCTGTCCTTCTGCTCCAGGGCTTCCAGACCATTGACCGTTCCCCGGGGAAGGCCCTGGCCGGCGAGCTTGAGACGGGCTTCATGCACCTGGTCGGACGGCACCATCAGCGCGCCGCTGCGCGCGTCAATCTTGAAGGGAATATTGGCTTGTTGCAGGGCTTCCATAATCTGGCCAGCCTCC